>CANHEC010000430.1 GCA_947459455.1 Chitinophagaceae bacterium | reverse complement strand
TGGGAGTTTTGGAAAACCGAACTACCCATCATCATCCGCCGCCATCATTCCATCTTTCTTTTCACCTTCATTTTTTTTGCTGCCTGCATCCTTCTTGCCATTGTTTCCAGCAGTCACGATGATTTTTTTGTGAAAGCAATATTGGGAGAAGACTATGTAGCAATGACGGAGGACAACATCAACAGCGGCGATCCTTTTGGCGTGTATAAAGACAATGACCGGTTCAGCATGTTTGTTCGCATCGCTGCCAATAACATCCGGGTGGCGCTTACCACCTTTATTTATGGTATTTTCTTTGGTATTGGCAGTCTGTACATCCTTTTCTACAACGGCATCATGGTGGGCTCTTTCGAGTACATGTTTTTTGCCAAAGGCCTTGGCTGGGAAAGCATCATGGTCATTTGGATTCACGGCACCATCGAAATTCTATCCATCGTGGTAGCGGGTGCAGCCGGCCTTATTGTGGGCTCGAGTATTCTGTTTCCCGGCACGTTTAGCCGGTTTCAATCGTTTAAGCGAGGCATTCGGGATGCGTTGAAAATTGCTCTGGCGTTGATACCCCTTTTCATTGTGGCGGCATCGCTTGAAAGCTATGTCACCTATCAGATGGGCAATACATTCAGCAACAAACCTGGTACGGGCATGCCGGTATGGATGGGCGCCATCATTCTTGCAGGTTCCCTTTATTTCATGTGCTGGTATTTTATCTGGTATCCCATTGCGGTCAGCCGTCGGCAGCAAGCCATACAGCAGGCCGAAGCTTCAAAAGATCCTGCAACGCTGGTATGGCAATGATGGCATCAATCAATTTCAGAAAGTGGTTTTGCATGGTAGCCCTGCTGCTGCTGGCAGGCCATGCCATAAGCCAGCAAACAGACACGGTACTGGCAGCGCCTTCTACGCTGTCGGAAGACGAGTATGAGGCGATCACTGAAAGTGAATACGACAGCGCAGCCATACTGCTGCAGGCGCCCCATCTGCCGCCCACACCCGACACGCTGATGGATCATTTGCTAAATGATGCAAAACTGACCTACTTGCGCCGGGCCGATAGCCTGATGCGGCAACTGGATGAGCAACGCCAGCAAATGCCCGAAGACGTAAAGGCAGACGATATCGACATATCATTTACCTGGGTACGACCATTGCTCTGGACGCTGGCCATTTTGGCTGTGTTGTATGTGCTGTACATGATTACATGGGGCCGTGGCCGCCTGTTTGCTCCGGCCAACGCAGAGCCCGACCGTATTGCCACCAACGAAGGCTCCGATGATTTGGAAGAAACCGAACCTGACCGTAAGGCCCTGCTGGCCATTAGCCGAAAAGAATACCGACAGGCAGTCCGCTTTTTGTTCATCGATACTTTAAACAAGCTCGACCAACAAGCTCTCATCAACAAAGCACCCCGAAAAACCAATCTGGATTACTTGCAGGAAATACACGACGAGCAGTGCCGCCAGCAGCTGGCCGAAATCATGTTGCGCTTCGAATACGTTTGGTACGGGCAGTTTTTTCCCACCGAGGAACAATTCGGCAGCATTCACCAAATTTTTAAACGGTTTCATGCGCAATGGTGCTAACAAAGCTTAGAAATATATTGCTGTTGGGAGCCTGCATGCTACTGGTGGCCTGCCAGCAAAACAATACTTCGGCAGACAATCTCATCCTGCGCAAGACCTACTCGCCTACCGATAAAAATCCGTTTGGCGGCTTCCTGGCGCATGCGCTTGTCGATAGCACCTGGTCCTTCATTGGCACCTCATCCAACAACCAGGCATTCAACCGCTGGTACAATCAGCGGGAAGAAAACGAAGGCATTGGCACCGATGAGGTATACATCATAATGGCCGAAGCAGTAGAAGCCTACGAACAGGAAGCAACTACATTGCGGCGCTACATAGAAAGAGGCAATACTGTCCTTATTGTAACCGATCGACTAAGTGAAGTACTGACAGAAACACTGAACTTCCAGATCAAAGACGAGCGTAGTTCGCTCAGCTTTTTACAGCGTTTGCGAATGGCGCCCACTGGTGTAAGCCTAACCGACAGCCTGCTTCCCTCCCAGTTTCGGCGTTCCTACGAATACTTTTTCTTTCCCATGGCCAATCGGGCCGTTCTTACTAAAAAAGCGGATACCAGTGTCTTGGTGGGTGTAGGCCAGGGCCAGACCGAAAATGTTTGGCGCTTGCAAATAGGACGCGGTCAACTCATCGTCGCTGCAAATGCAGCTCTAGCCAGCAATTACTTTTTATCGCAAAAGAGCAACTACCAACTGCTGCAGGCGCTGATGAGCTACTTTCCGGTCGAGCCGGCATCCATTACCAGAGACGCCTTTTATTACAAGTATCCGTACCGTCAGCCGGAAGATTATTCTGTTTTCCAGGCCTTGCTGGCTATCCCACCATTGCGTTGGGCGTTCTGGATACTGGTTTGCATGGGCATCCTTTGGGTGCTATCAAACTTGCGGCGGCAGCAAAAAATGATTCCTGTACTGGCACCCAATGTCAACAGCACCGTCAACTTTATTCAAACCATTGCCCAATTGTACTTTAACAAGCAGGACCATGGGAATATAGCTCGCAAAATCTCCGCACACTTCACAGATCACTTGCGACGCAACTACTACATCCAGCCATTGACCGATTCCCGCGACTGGCCGGCGGTGCTCAGCCGAAAAACTGGTATGCCACTGCCCGACGCACAACGAACGACCGAACTGATGCAAAAGGCGCAGGCGGGAGAAGCTTTCAGTGCCAGTGAACTGCTGGAGCTACACAACCTGGTGACCCGGGTAAGCCCAGCAGCCCAACGATAGGCGGGCCGGCCATATGCCAAAATGGCTACTTTTCTGCCTTGCATTATTCTTGATACCTTCCTGTCATCGACGCCCGAACGCAAGCCATCGGCCGGGTGACGCCCCTTTATCAGCCTGAAAACAACCGCATGAAAATACTCTGGCACTACCTGCGCCCCTACCAGAAACTGGTGTACCTATCGTTGCTGCTTGCTGCTGTCAACCAAACCTTCAGCATGCTCGATCCGCTTTTTTTCGGGCGCATGTACGATCAATACATCATCAAAGCCGGCGACTACCGGGCTGCCGGCCAGACGGACATTTTTTACAAAGGCGTGCTGATGTACCTCGGAATTTTGGTAGGCGTGGCTATGATTAGCCGGATAGCAAAGGCCTTTCAGGACTACACCAGCTGCGTGGTGATTCAAAAGTTCGGGGCCAGCAT
>CANHEC010000429.1 GCA_947459455.1 Chitinophagaceae bacterium | reverse complement strand
TCATGCTGGCTATAATATGCAGCATAGCCCCGATTGTGATCCAGGGATATGCTGCATATAAAGAAAGATTTATTTGATCTTTTCCGGAAAAGAAGCAATCAGCTGCCCTTTTTCGTCAAAGAAATCAAGTTTGGCGTGGTTGCTTTTATCTACATAAAACATGGCCCTCGGCATGCCTTTGTTGTCAAACAAAAACAGGCCATTGTTTTCACTTCTCGATTTGCCCAGCATCATTCGGGGAGTGCTGCCCAGCAGGCCTTGTGCTTCATAGGCCTTGTACTTTTCTTCCATGGCTTTGGGATCTTTTTTGCCCAGGGCATCCAGCTCTTGCATAATGGCGGCAGTACGTTGTTGCGATTCTTTGTCGGGCCGATCATTGAACATCAGGCTGCTGGTGACCTGCCGACGGCCATTTTCGCTGTAGTCCTCTGTCAGCAGCTGCATCACCTGGTCGCCGTCGTACTGGTCATAGGTCAGCGATAAGCCTGCACTGTGGCCATTGGCCGATTTTTTGCCATCGTAGATGAAGCCACCACACTCTATTCCATCTTCATTAAAAAAAAGCATACCGGCTCGTTTTTTTCTGTCGGCGTTTGTCGGCCGGCCATTTATCTGGTCTTTGCCAGCAGGAAAGCGCCCTGCGCTGGTGATGATGAGTTTGGAAGTGCCGTCTTTTTCGATGATGTTGATGCGCTCCACATCTATTTCGCTGAAGCGCTGGTTGCCTTTGGTTTGAAAGGCCGCGGTGGCCAGCCATACTATGGCTAATACTGTACAAGCAGCAAATGACCGCAGAAAGATTAATTCTCGTTTCATGTGTGTGATTTTGATTTTTTGTTTTATAGGCCGAAACTAAGCGGTGCGAAAAGGCGGCTTTGGTGAAAACCCTTGAATGCAGGAAGTGTGGCCACGAACACAGGATATTGGCTCTTGAGCCACCCTTGATGTGGAACGGTACGAGCATAAAAAATGCCACCCGCAGGTGGCATCTATCCTTTACGCATAAAATGTTTGCGTACTGTCAGCAGGCCGGTTGTGCCTTCAGTACGGCAGCCGGGCGGGGCGCCGTGGCCAACAGGGCTTGCACATCTACCTGCACCTGGCGGGCCAGTTTATCTTCCAGCAGCTGGGCCATCGTGTCCATGTACACTATCACATCTTCACGCAGGTTGCGGCGCAGCCAGCGAAAGCCGCCGGGCAGGGCCTGCAGCACTTCTTTGTCTTCCAGGTATTCAATGTTGTGGATGTCGCTCGGCGTAAGGCCGAGGTGCTGCAGTTGGCTGATGAGTTCGCCCACGGGCACATCGGTTACGCCGCAGTATTCTTCGGCCAGTTCGGTCCACTCGCCATCGCCGGTGCGGGCACATTGCACTATTTCGCGTTCGCTCAGGCGGGTTACGGTTTGCAGAAGGTTGCCACAGTTGCAACTGCCGTGGTTGCCCCAGGCATATTTTGTTTCGGGCTGGCGCAGGCGGCGGGCAGTTTCCCGCAGGGCAGTTATCAGTTCCAGGTTTGCATGTGCCATGGCTAGGTCGGTTTTTGCAGTATTACAAACAGCCGGTCGGCTGGTTCGGAAAAATGCATCATAAAACGAAGGATACCGGTGTTTGTGGAAGGATGCCCCGGCAGGTGGCATCATTTTTGGCACAGCCGGGGCAAAATACCGGCACGGGTTTTGGCGTTTATGGCCGCATGGTAGTACGGGTTATTTTATGTTGGCTGGCCTTTTTCGGAATGCTTACCCTGTCGGCGCAGCCAATTTCGGGTGTATGGCGTGGCCGGGTGCAAAAGGGGCGCCCGCCTTTTGCTACTCAGTACAAAGTAGAAGTGAAAATCATTCGCCATGGCGATAGCCTCACCGGTACCTCGTACTACTACGGCGGACCGCAGCACTACTACCGCTATGCTATACGCGGCTACCTGGATGCACAGGACGGCAGCCTGCACTGGTGGGACGATACGCTGCTCGAAAGTCGCAGTCCGCGTACCTCGCTGCAGCCGGTAAACAGCCAGCCGCTGGCCATGCAGGCCGATTTCAACTGCCCCGGTGCCGGCATTATGAAGCTGGATGGCCGCGCCGAAACCAAGCGCAGCGACCCACTGGAAGTACACCTGGATAAATACGAAGACCCCTTGTTTGCCGACGGCTGGGATGAACTGCTGGCCAACTGGTACTACGGGGGCGCCCACCCCGACCTGATAGCCGAAGCAGATGCGGCCCAGCGCCGGCCGCCCATGCCTGCTGCCGGGCCGGCCCCCAGCCTGCCGCCGGTAGTAGTAGCTCCTCCGCCGGTGGTAGCCCAGGCGCCGCCCGTTCCCAGTGGCCCGGCATCGCCACCAGTTGTAGCGCCGGCTCCGCCACCTGCCCCGGTGCCCACTACGCCGCCGCCAGAGGCGCCCCCGGTAGCCAAGGCCTCGCCACCGCCGCCTGCGCC
The DNA here is from genome assembly GCA_947459455.1 of Chitinophagaceae bacterium. Lineage (GTDB taxonomy): Bacteria > Bacteroidota > Bacteroidia > Chitinophagales > Chitinophagaceae > Phnomibacter. The sequence goes on along the minus strand of CANHEC010000429.1, from coordinate 818 downwards.
ACCCCCAAGTATACAGCAGCACTACCAGCAGCGCCGCCGCGTGGTGCAAAGCACCCTGCCTGTAGCTGGCGATAGCATAGAGTTGCAGTTTTTTGACAATGCCGAGATAGATGGCGACAGCATTTCGCTGTTTCTCAATGGCCGGCTGTTATTTGAACACGTAAGGCTATCGGCGCAGCCCTTTACCATGCGCCTGGCCGTGGCCGATTTGCCGGCCGATGCCGAGCTGACCATGGTGGCCGAAAACCTGGGCGCCATACCGCCCAACACCAGCTTTATGATGGCGTATGTAAATGGCCAGCGCTACACAGCCCGCCTGGAAAGCACCGAAAACAGCAGTGCGGTGATTGTGCTGCGAAGGCCGTCCAGGCCTTGAACCGGGCGGCTATCAGCCGCATTGCCACCGCTATTTTCATCTAAACCGCCAGGAACGCAACGTATGCGCAAGGGGCGCAAAGAGTGTTGATTCCACGAATTTGACCTTGAGGCCTTTGCGTGTATTTCCCTTGCGTTCTTTGCGGTGAAACCTCGCTGCCATTCATCATTACTTTTTTTCTCGCAGATGACGCAAATCGGCGCAGATAAATTCACTGCCCTCATTCATCACTCAGCATTTACCATTATCCATTAAACCGCCAGGGGCGCAAAGTATGCGCAAGGGACGCAACGAGTGTTGATGCCACGAAGTTAGCCTTGCGTCCTTTGCGTATTTTTCCCTTGCATTCTTTGCGGTGAAACCTCGCTGCCATACATCATTACTTTTTTTTTCTCGCAGATGACGCAAATCGGCGTAGATAAATTCGCTTCGCCCATTCATC
>CANHEC010000428.1 GCA_947459455.1 Chitinophagaceae bacterium | reverse complement strand
TGCCTAACCATACTGTGTAGTCGCTGCTGCGAAACTTGTTGGCATTGACATACGCTCCCATAAAGTCCTTTAAATGCCCGGCCGCAAAATTGGGCATAGCGGCCTTGGCTTCCAGGGTTCGTATATCGGTGTGGCGCATGCGCAGCGGTTTGAAAATGCGGCGCCGCATCATACTGATAAAATCTTCGCCGCTGGCCTTTTCGGCAATGCTGGCCAATAGCAGGTAGCCCGTATTGCTGTATTCATACTGTTCGCCCGGCTTAAACAAGGCTGGCGGCGCATACTTGCGCAGCAGGTCGATGCAATCTTCGTTGCCGGCTATTTTGCGCTTGTCCCAGTGCGCATCCATCACCGCCTGATAATCGGGCAAGCCGCTGGTATGCGTCAGCAACTGACGGATAGTGATACCCGGATAAGGCAGGCTGATGTAACTGCCAAGGGTATCATCGTAGCGCAACTTTCCTTCTTCGGCCAGCATCATTACCATCATTGCTGTAAACTGTTTGGAGACCGATGCCAGCTCGAATACGTCCTCAAACTGCAGTGGCTCTTTGGATTCGAAATGCCGATAACCATGCACGGCCTTCAGCACCGGCTTCCCTTTTTGGGCCACCAGCACCACCCCACTAAATCCTTTGGCTACTGCACTATCTACCGCTGCCTGCAGCGCCGCCCGCTGGCCAAGCACCGCGGCAGTTACGGCCATCATCATCAGTAGCAGCCAACCTTGCTTACTGCGCATTTTTCACCTGCTTTTGAATGTATTGAAAAGTAGCTCCATAAACCTGCAGCCAGCTGCGGTGAAGCAAAAAGCTGTGTACCTCATCGGGTAGTACCAATTGCTCTACTGCTACGCCTTGCTTGCGCAGGGCATTCGCCAGCTCTACACTTTCGCTGAACAATACATTGCGGTCATCATCGCCGTGTATCAGCAGCACTGGTTCACGCCACTGTTGTACGTAATTCATAGGCGACGATTGAAAGGCCAACTTCGCCATGTCCGGAAATTTTTCGGGTTGATACCAGGGTGCAAATACTGGTATATCGTTATTCCAATTGTGCACGCCATGAATATCAACGCCGCACAAGAACCTGCCAGGCGCCTGGCTGAGTGCATGCGCAGTAAGGTAGCCGCCGTAGCTGCCACCCCAGGGCACAATCCGCCGGGCATCTACATCAGAGCGGGCCGCTAACCATGCCGCAGCTGCCATCACATCTTGCACCTCGCTGGCACCTGCAGCGCCATAGTTATCAGCCTCTCTAAACTGCAGGCCATAGCCAATGCCACTGCGATAATTGAGCGTAAGTGCAACGAAACCCTGCGAGGCAAAATACTGCTGCAGTGCATACGCATTGCTGTAATACAGCCCATAGTGAAAACCCTCCAGCATTTGGCGCCGGCTGCCGCCGTGCAGAAAAATGACGGCCGGATATTTCTTAGCAGACTGATAGTTGGCTGGCAACAAAAGCTGAGCGTAGCTCTCGATGCCATCTGCAGCTTTGATCGCAACAGTTTTGGGCGCTTGCAAATCCCTCTGCAGAAAGCGACTGCTTTTGAGCGAAGCGGCCAGCGGCTGCAAAGGTGCTCCATAGCGGGATATGGCTGGCCATGCAGGCTGCGTAGCACTGGCTTGCAGGCAAGCAAATCCATCCAGCACCGGCACCGCTGCAAAACATATCTGCTCGGCCGGTGTCAGCGTTTTTACCGCACCAGTAGCATAATCTATAAACTGGATGTGCCGCTTGTTGATATTGCCAATATTGCTGGTGATCAACAAGCCTTCCTGGCTGGCACCCGCACTCAGCATTTCTACCTCCCCCTCACCCGGTGTAAGGTGCTCTACCGCCTTGGTAGACAGGTCAAGCCGATACAATTGCATCCATCCATTTTTCTCCCAGGGAAAAATGAGTTGCTGTTGGCGCGTCCACCAAAGGCGCTGATCAATAGCAGGCACATCATCTACAAACACACTGCCGCGGCCTGTATCGGCTTTGAATACTTCACGGGCTATCTTGGTGCGGGCATCCCATACCCGTATGCTCCATGGCTGGCCAGTACGCATGGGCGTAAAAGGCAATTGGTGTAGTACATCCGGAATTCGCAAATAAGCCAGTTGGTTGCCGTCGGGGCTCCAACTAGGGTAAGCATCATGATCTACACTGGTTTCGATGAAACGCAATTGACGATCGAGCACATTGTAAAGGCCAATAAAGCTGTGATCTCCCCGAAGGCTCACAAATGCCAGCTCTTCGCCATTGGGGCGCCACTGTAGTTGGTTTACCCCGCCACGGCTGCTGAAAAGCGGCGCTGGCCGCGTAGTATCGCCCGGGTACAAGCGCCACACCTGCCCGCGGTACAAATAGGCCAGCAGGCGGCCATCGGGCGAGGGAGTGGGACTGCTGCCCGCAGCCAGCATGCGATGAATGCGCTTCGCAATATCGGCCACAAAAATGCGCTTGCCGGTAGTAGCTTGCAACTGGGCAGGGTTGGCCGGCTCGCCATCACTATTGTTACCATTGCCATATACAAAGTACAGCTGTTGTCCATCGGGCGAAAACTGCAGCTGACTAATCTCCACGCCTTCATCTCCTTCGAAACTGGTGAGCCTGATTACCTCAAACTGCGGCGCTGCTGCGTAGTAAATATTCCGCTCCCCTTCCTTATTGAACACCCAGGCAATGGCCTTGCCTTGCGGGGCAGCCACCAAATTGGTTGGAAACGGCATCGATAAAAAGTCGGCAAGCCCTGGTGGTTGCGCCTGCAGCTGTGTAAACAGCAGCCATGCTATGGCTGTCAAGATTTTCCTCATGTGAAGCGGGATGAAGATGATAACTGAAAGTATCGAAAAAAAACTGCACCGGCCAAGACCGGTGCAGTGCGTTTGTGCCAGCAATGCGATAGCAGCAAGCAGCAATGATTACTCTTTGATATCGGTTGTTACTTTGGGTGCCTCTTTCGTCCACACGCTGATGTCGAGCTTACGCGGCGTAGGATACACTTCATCCAGAGTGCTACCATCGTACAGGCGACCATTTTTTACCACGTAGCGAATGCTGTTGGTGTTACGAATATTCTCCAGCGGATTTTGATCCATGATCACCAGATCGGCCAGCTTGCCGGGCTCAATGCTGCCCAGCTCTTTGTCGAGGCCAAGTGCGGTGGCGCCCAGTATAGTAGCTGTACGCAATGCGTTGAGGTTGCTCATGCCGCCACTGGCCACGCTCCACAGCTCCCAGTGGTACCCCAGGCCCTG
>CANHEC010000427.1 GCA_947459455.1 Chitinophagaceae bacterium | reverse complement strand
TATCTGTTGTCTTCGCTCAGCCAGTGAAACTGTCGCTCGGCCAGCTGAAAGTGCCGTGGCATGCGCTTCAGTAGCAGCCAAACCGAATCGGTACGCACCCGGCCGCTTAGTACCATGGTCAGGCTATCGGGCTGCTGTAGTTGCAGGGTAAACAGGGCGCTGGTATCGCTGCCACGCTTGTAAAAAGCAATTTGCTTGCCAGTACTATCGGGTTTGTAGGCAAAGTAGCCGCGGCGGTAGCGTTGCCTGAAAAGGGTGTCTACTGTTTGTATACTGCCTACTCCATCGTAATCAAAAATGAATTCCTTCCACTGCAGGGTATCCATGGGATTGAACTGCAGGGTGTCGCCATTTTTTACCTGCAGCGCCACGTGGTACACGCCAGGCTTTACCGGCGGCAGTGCCCGGGTGCTGGCGGCCTTTACTTCCTGGTAGTAGCTGATGGTAGATATGTTCATAACACCTACAGATACGATCAGAAAGACAACTTTGGCCACCACCCTGCCGATGCGCCCCCAGCGGCTGCTGAAGCTGCGCTGAAACAGGCTGGAAGGAGGCGCCGCTTGGTTGAGTACAAAAAATGCCAGCAGGCGATGCCGCTCTTGCCAGCTTAAAAACAAGCAAACCAGCAGCAGGTGCAGCGAGTAAATCTTGACCGGAATATCGTAGCTCAGGTTGAGCATGGCTACGTTGGCAAACACGCCCACGCCCAGCACCAGGCCCAGCGTGGCAGTGCGGCGCCACATCAGCAGAGCGCCTACCAATATTTCGGCGATGCCCGAAAAGATCTGGTACGGGGCGCTATAGCCAATGAACATCCAGCTGAGGCGCATGGGCAAAAAATCGCCGAGTGGGGTAGCCAGTTGGCTCATGTTTGGAAACGGCATTTGCAAGGCAAATAGCTTTTGAAAGCCGTAGCTAAACGAGATGAGGGCCAGCACATAACGCATGTACACACACAGCCAATAGTACAGATGCGGATGCTGTCGCCTGCGTGCTATCAGCGTCCACACCACGGTACCGGCTATGGCCAGCAGTAAATTGAGGGTCAGGTTGGCCCAGCCAAATGAAGTATCGCCACTGCCGGCGGGCATCACCAGCGGATCGGCTATGTGCAGCCAATGCTTGTTTAGCTGCTCGGTCAGCCATATCAGTGGCTTCAGCAGCCACATCACCGGGTCTTGCATGCCGGGTATAATCGTCAGGTACTCCAGGGGATTGAAAACCAGGAGCAGGTAAATGAAGAAAAATCGGAAGCCAATAAGGCGGCCAATAGGCCATGGGCTGGCAGAGGCTTGCTGCATGTCGGCGGTTGTTTTAGGAACTTTAAAATAAAGTATGCCTGCCAAGTGCCGGCGCAAAAAAAAGACCAGCCTTGTGGGCTGGTCTGCACTACACGCTCATGCCGGTACCAAAGGGTGCTAAAATTTGGCGCCCACCGATACAAAAAAGTTTCGTCCATCGGCAGGCATGAGACCCGGGCCCGGGTAGCCACCTGCGCGGCGGGTAAAGTAGCTGCGGTCGGTCAGGTTGTTGATGCCGGCCCGCAGGTTGTAGCGTTCCAAAAATTTGTAGTTCACACTGATATCGGCCACATGGTAGCTCGGTATCAGCCCATTGATGCCGGTGGCCAGCGGCTGGCGGGTGTTTACCGCATCGCTGTAGGCTTCGCTCACATAGCTCCACTGCAGGGTAGCGGTCAGGCCTTTGTAGTAGTAGTTTAGGCCGTAGCGTACAATCCAGGTGGGGGCATTTTCTACCTTTTTATTCTTATAGCTCACGGGTACCAGCTGATTGCCCTGCCGTGCTACCAGCGTAAAGTCGTCGTAGCGGGCATCGGTATAGCCCAGGCTGCCAAACACACTAAACGAGCCCTTCTTCAGGTTGTTGCTGAAAGCCTTCACCGGATTGAACTCTACCAGTGCTTCCACACCTTTGCTGGTGCTATTGCCCACGTTGGTGCGCAGGTTGTAAAAGCTGCCATCGGCCCGCTGCTGTACCACCACCCCTACGCGGTTGCCATACTGCATGTAAAAGGCGCCCACGTCAAAAAACAGGTAGTCTTTCAGCTTGCCACGATAGCCCAAGTCGAGGTTGTAGCCTTTGGAGTCTTTCAGGTTTTCATCCACCACATCGGTCGTGTTGTTGGCCGTCAGGTCGCTAAAGAGGATGGGGCGATAGGCCTGGCTCCAGTTGGCATAAATTTCGGTGCTGCCAATGTGGTATTCGGCGCCCACACCCGCCAGCAAAAAGCGACGACTACGCTGCTGGTCGGCGGCCTTTAGAGGGTTGCCATTGCTCACACCGATCTGGCCGCTCACCTCGTTGCCAATAGATTCCAGCCGGATACCCGGGATGATGATCAGGCGCTTGCCCAGCCGGAAGATGTTTTCGGCAAAGGCGGCCACATTGCTGGTTTCAAACCGCAGGTTTTGCGGATACTCGCCTATTACCCGGGTATTGTAGTCGAAGCCGGTATCGCCGCGGCCATTGTTGAACCGGCGGGTGAACCCGCGGAAATAGCGCAATCCTACCGAAAGGGTACTGGTGCCTTTCAGCAGTTTATAGTCGCCCAGGTAGCGCAGCTCGGCACCACCATTGCGGTATTCATCTACAAAAAGGGTGCGGTTGTTGTACTGCAGCGTAGCGGGGTTGATGCTGTCGCGTACATTGGGGGCTACCAAAAAGCCGATGCTGCTGCGATCGCCGGTAAAACCAAATACGGTGGCTTGCAGCCGGTTGGTGGCACTAAACTCGTAGGTGGCTTTCAGGGCGGCCACATTCCACACCAGGTCAAACCAATTGCGCTGGCGCAGGCTTTGCTTGTCGTTTTGGGCAAACTGCGCATCGGTCAGTCCGCCCGGCTGCTGGCTGCGGGCCGCCCAGTGGGTGTATTCGGCACCTATGCTCAGCTTCTTGTTCACTTTGTAGGTCACGGTGGCAAAGCCGGTTCCTACGCGGTAGCGACTGTTTTCACGCCAGCCATCGGCGCTGCGGTGGTCGTAAAAGGCGTAGTAATGCACTTTGTTGGTTTCGCCACCCACGGCATTGTAAGTGTTTACCAGGCCATAGCTGCCAATGGTGTTTTGCGTTTCAAACTGAAAGCGCTTGTTGATGTCGCTGCCATCCCGCATCACAAAATTGATCATACCGCCAAACTGCGGCCCGTACTGCAGGCTGCCGGCTCCCCGCACTATTTGGATGCGCTGCACCGCCTGCAGCTGCGGCGTGTAGTAGGCTTCGGGGTAGCCAAATGGGTCGGCCGAAATATC
>CANHEC010000426.1 GCA_947459455.1 Chitinophagaceae bacterium | reverse complement strand
TGCTGGCGGCCCTTGTGGTTCTACTGCTGGTATGGTACCTTACCTACAAAAGCACCCTCACTATGAAATCTCCTTTTCCAAATTTTCATTTTCAAGTTGAAATTGGCGGTACCCGGCTCGGCTTTACAGAAGTAAGCGGCCTGGATATTCAGGTGGAAGCCATTGAGTACCGGGAGGGAAACTCGCCGGTATATACACCCACCAAAATCCCGGGCCAGCATCGCTTTTCAAACATTGTGCTGAAACGCGGCCTGATGAAAGGTGACAATGAATTTTATCAATGGATACAAACAGCCATGAGCCGCGAAGTGGAGCGCCGCGATGTAACCATCAGCCTGCTGAATGAGCGGCATGAACCGGTGTTTGTGTGGAAGGTGCGGAACGCCTTTCCGGTAAAGTACAGCGGACCTCACCTGAAAAGCGATGCCAATGAAATAGCTATTGAAACACTGGAGCTGGCACACGAGGGCCTTTCGGTAGAATCGCTGTAACGACAACGAATTCGCAAAACAAAGAGGCTACCGAAGTAGCCTCTTTTTGTTTATTACATCACGCTGATAGCCGTGTTGCGGCAACAGATATAAATGAGACGCTCTCTTTAACTGCTCACTGCTATTGATTGTTCAAAAACCCTGCCAAAGCGATCGGTGGCTTTTACTGTCACTTGCCTGGCACCAGCCGCCGGCGCAGCGGCAAACAGGTGTTCGGTAAGGCTGGGCTCTACCCACCCATGTTTAGCAGGTAGCTTAGGGCCGGTGTACAGTTCTACTGCCAGCGGGTCTTTACCGGTGAATCTTTCCATGGCGCCCATGGCCTGGCCATCCTGCCACCACTCCACTTGCCAGGCGGGGTCCCAGTTCCACACATTGGCCACTATGCTGTCAGGCTTATCGCTGCTTTTGCCTTTGTCATACACCCGCAGTTGTTGGCTGGCGCCCCCATCGGTAGCATGATATTGCCAGCTGAGCTGGCTGCCCTGTGCGTGGTACACTGCAAAGCCGGGAGGGCAGCCATCGCTGCACACCGGCCCGCTCCACCAGGCGCCGCATACGGTGCCGTGGTTGTGTTCCATCAGGTTGCCCTCTACCCAGTTTTCATTTACATGCGTGTGGGCACTCATCAGGTGGGCATTGTAGGGCTTCAGCATTTTGTACAGCACATCGCGGTTGCTGACGCTGCCACCGGGGCTTTCTTCCCGCTGGCCTGCACGCCGCGCCGCTCCCGTTTTGGTAGGAATGTGCAGGCACACCACCACCGTACTGCCGGCCGGCACCAGTGCCAGGTCTTGCTCCAGCCACGCCAGCTGAGCTTCGGGCAGGTAGCCAATGTAGCCGCGGTTGGTTTTGTGCATGAATACATCGTCGAGCACCACGTAGTGAATCTTGCCGCGGTTGAAGCTATACCAGGTGGGGCCAAAATGGCTGCAATAGGTACGCTGCGATTGCTCATCGCTACGGGCGCCCAGGTCCATATCGTGGTTGCCAATCACCTGAAAAAATGGGATACCCGTTTTGGCAACAGCTGCTTTGTAGTCGGGGTACAGGTCAAACTTATCGAACACCAGATCGCCGACGGCGATGCCATGCAGCGGCAGATCGCCCAGCTGCTCTACCAGGCGCCGCGTAGCCGGTGCCGATACTTCTACCAGCTGGCGGGCATCTTCCTGATCCAGTATTTGCGTATCACCCCAGATGATGAACGCATGGTTCTCGTCGCTGCCGGCCAGCGGGTCCAGTTCAAAATCGAACTGCTGGCGGCTGGTATTGGCCGGAATAATGCGGTAAAAACTGGCGATGCCCTGCTGGTGCGGAAACTGGTAGCCAGCCGGCCACACCGGAAATACAAACTGCGCATTGCTATGCGGTTGCAGCTCGTACTCGCCCCGCTGGTTGGTTTGTACTATCTGGTAGCCATCGCTGATAGCTATGCCGGCCAGGCCTTTGCCCCGGCTGCTGATGCGGCCTTTTACCAATGGCTGCCACAACCGTGGCAACGCCTGGGCCCAGGGCCGGGTGGGCAACACAGCAGCGCCGGCCAGCAAGGCGGCTTGTTGCAAAAAATGGCGACGAATCATGATGCTTTCTTTAGTCAGTTGTAAGTGTTTGGCAATCTATCACGTCTGCCACAGAATATGACTACTTCGATGTCAATTTTTAATGATCTATTCCTGCCCTTATCTTCCCTGCTGTGAAGAACAATGCTGCTACCATTGGCTTGCTATCACTACCGGTACTGGTAGGTGCCCTCGGCTTTTTTGTAGATGTGTACGATCTGCTGCTGTTCAGCATTGTGCGCAAGGCCAGCCTGGCCGACCTGGGCGTGGCCGCCGATGCCATGAAGACGCATGGCGAACAAATACTGAGCTGGCAAATGATTGGCCTGACCATTGGTGGCATTGGCTGGGGCATACTGGGCGATAAGCGGGGACGCAAAAGCGTGTTGTTTGGCTCCATTTTGCTGTACTCGCTGGCTACCCTGGCCAATGGCCTGGTGCAAACCACCGACCAATACCTGTGGATGCGCTTTATAGCCGGACTAGGCCTGGCCGGCGAACTGGGCGCCAGCATTACCCTTACCAGCGAACTACTGCCGAAAGAAAAACGCGGACTGGCAGCAGCCATCATTGCCACCAGCGGCGTACTTGGCACCATAGCCGCCTATTTTGTATACACCCTCAGCGGCGAAGACTGGCGCCTGTGCTACTACATTGGCGGCGGTATGGGCCTGGCACTGCTGGCCCTGCGGGTGGGCGTGCTGGACAGCGGCCTGTACAACAAAAGCAAAGAGGCCCACGTACCCCTTGGCAACTTCTGGATGTTTTTTACCAACCGCAATCGCTTTGCCCGCTACCTGCGGGGCATCCTTATTGGGCTGCCGGTGTGGTATGTCATCGGCGTGCTCGTTAGCTTTTCCGACGAGTTTGCGCAGCGCTGGGGCATCCAGGGTTTTGATCAGCCCAAGGCGCTGATGCTGCAATATGCGGCCCTGGCCTTTGGCGATATGGGTGCCGGCCTGCTGAGCAACCAGTTGCGAAGCCGCCGCAAAACCCTGTTTGTGTACTACGCCATTCTTATCTTTTTCTTGATCATTTTCTTCGCCACCAAGGGCGGCGGCAGCGCCACCTGGCTCTACCTGCTGTGCATGGGCCTGGGCTTTGGTAGCGGCATGTCGGTCATTTACATCAGCATGAGTGCCGAGCAATTTGGTACCAACCTGCGGGCTACCGCCGCCATCTCCATCCCCAATTTGGTGCGGGGTGCATTGCCGCTCATTTT
>CANHEC010000425.1 GCA_947459455.1 Chitinophagaceae bacterium | reverse complement strand
TTGCTGGTTTTTTAGATGGTGGTTGCATCTATCTTGTCGTACTGAGCATGGGTGCCTATAAAACGGATCCATACCATGCTGTAAGCATAATTAATCTTTACTATCAGCCGGTAATGATTGCCCTTGATGTTAAACACGACCCGGTTGTCAGCCAGGAAAGAAGCACTCGGGTAATCCCGCTTAATATCCTTGGGTCCTTTCCAGACAGCGTCTTCGGCTTCCCCATACCAGGCTTTGAGTTGTTGTTCACAGTCCGGGTGCTTCACCCAGAAGTCCCGAAGTGTTTTTTTGGCAATAACTCTCAACTCTGATTTTTACCAAAGGTAGGGTTAGTTCCCAAAATGGGATATTTGATGCGGAAAAACTTTCAAAAGGCATTGCGGCCTATACCTCAACATACGCCACACATGCAGCCAGCTCAATAAAGGCAGGCGATGATAATCAATCATTTTCTGTTTTGCTTGTTGGCTTATCGTCGGGGTTGGTACACCAGGTGATGGATTTTGTCTGGTGGGTGCTGTTTAGTTCGGCGCTGCACAGTAGCTGAAAGGCTGTCCCGGCTGAGCCGGGAGTAGCTGCCCGTGCGTGGGCGCTGTGCGCTGGCGGGCACTACAAGCGGACAGCCGGTACGGGTGCTGAGGAGGGGAGTGGGAGCTGAAAGCCCCCCTAGCAGATGGCAGTTGGCGGATGGCAGATGGTAGGGGTAGAAGCGGTTGCGGTTTCACTTTTCAGCTTTGACAATTGGCAGTTTGCCGGGTCAGACGGAGTCGCTATTTGACGTTTGACATTTGACAGTTGGCAGTTTGCCGGGCGCAGCAGTGGTGCCAGATAGTTGGAGGTTCGGTTTGCACAACAACACCAAAGCCCCGCAGGGTGCGAGGCGCTGGAGGATGGTATTTCACGCAAAACGGTTATGCAAACGGGGGCTGCTCGGTGAAGGGCTGCCGGTACAGGCGCTTGCCGGTGGCTTTGTAAATGGCATTGGCCACGGCGCCGCCGGTAGGGGGCAAAGCAGGCTCACCGAGGCCGGTGGGGTCTTTGCCATTGTCTACAAACTGTACATCGATATCGGGGATCTCCCGCATACGGATGAGGCGGTAGTTGTTGAAATTGTTTTGCTCGGGGCGGCCCTTGTCGAAGCTGAGCTTGCCAAACATGGCATGGCCCAGCCCATCTACAATGGCGCCGCGTACCTGCTGCTCGGCCCCGCTCAGGTTGATCACCTGTCCGCAATCGCTGACGGCATGGATCTTCTTCACCACAGGCTGTCCGTCTTTCAATACCACCTCGGCTACCTGCGCCACATACGAGGCGTGGCTGAAGTAGATGCTGAAGCCCTGCGATACGCCGGGCGCCGGGCGGCCCCAGTTGGCCATTTGGGCCACCTGCCGAATGGTATTTTCCATGCGGCTGATATCGTAGCTGATTTTGCCTACCTGCTGCTGCCGCACCCGGGCCAGCAGCTCCAGCCGAAAAGCCACCGGGTCTTTGCCGGCGGCCTCGGCCACCTGGTCGAGAAAAGCCTGCTCGGCAAAGGCGAGAAAATTGGTGATGGGAGCCCGCCAGGCACCGGTGGTGATGCTGCTGGCATGGTCTACGCTTTCGATGAGCAGGTTGGGCACGGCGCCGCTGGGAAAATTATCGGGGCGGGTGGGGTTGCCGGCATTCATGCCTACGCCACGCAGCTTGTAGCCTATCAGCTGTCCGCTGGCATCCAGCGCTGCCTCAAAGCGGTAGCGCACTGCGGGGCGGTAGCTGCCGCCGGTCATATCGTCTTCGCGGCTCCAGATCACCTTCACCGGCTTTTGCAGCATACTGCTCAGCTCGGCGGCTTCCAGCACATAGTCAAACTTGAGGCGCCGGCCAAAGCCACCGCCCAGCCGGGTGATGTTCACCTTTATTTTTTCCTGCGGAATGTTCAGCAGCTTGCTCACCGCCTGCCGGGCTGCCTGCGGCGTTTGGGTAGGGCCGGTCAGCTCTACGCTATCGCCCTGCACGTGGGCAAAAAAGTTCATGGGCTCCAGCGGGCTGTGGGGCAAAAAAGGGCACTGGTACTCGGCCCGCACCACTTTGGCAGCGCTGGCAAAGGCGGCAGCCACATCGCCGTCTTTGCGCTGCACGGTGGCTTTTTCGCCATTCATCAGCTGCTCAAACAGGGCTTCGTGGTCCTGACTGCTTTCTACGGCGCCGGCAGCCTCGTATTCTACCTTCAGCAGTTGCCTGGCCTTCATCAGCTCCCAGGTGCTGCGGCCCACCAGGGCTACATTTTGCTGAAACTGCAGCACATCGGAAACGCCGGGTGCCGCCTTGGCCGCGGCGCTGTCTATGCTTTTTATTTTGGTGCCAAAGGCCGGCGGACGCTGCACCACGGCATACAGCATGCCTTCGCGGTACACATCCAGGCCAAACATGGGCTTGCCCACCACAATGTCTTTGTTCCGCACATTGCGGATGGGCTTGCCAATCAGCTGAAAATCTTTGCGGTCTTTGAGGGGTACGTCTTTGGGCAGCTCCAGGGCGGCGGCGGCCACGGCCAGTTCGCCATAGCCCAGGCGGCGGCCACTGGCGGTATGCAGCACATAGCCACTTTGGGTGCTGCACTCCTGGGGCGGCACCTGCCACTGCCGGGCGGCGGCCTGCAGCAGCAGCCAGCGGGCGCTGGCACCGGCCTTGCGCAGGCGCATATAGCTGTGCGGTATGGCACCGCTGCCACCGGTCAGTTGCCGGTCGAAGGCGGTGGTATCCAGCGGGGCCTGGCTTACCTGCACCTTGGTCCAGTCGGCATCCAGCTCTTCGGCCACTATCTGGGCAAAGCTGGTCATGATGTTTTGGCCCAGCTCGGGGTTGGGCGAGGCGATATGGATGGTGCCATCGGTGGCAATGCTGAGGTAGCTATTGAAGGCGGGCCCGGCTGCGGTGGGATCGGCGGCGGTGAGCAGCACGGGCATTTCGGCCAGGGCGCTGTTCCACTGAAAGCCCAGCAGCAGGCCCCCGCCGGTGAGCGACAGGTGGCGCAAAAACTGGCGACGAGAGTTGGGGGCGGTCATGGCGTGGTGGTTTTAGCGGCTTTCAATACGGCTTCGCGGATGCGGTGGTAGGCGCCACAGCGGCACAGGTTGGCATGCATGGCATTGGTCACCTGCTCGGGCGTGGGGCGTGGATTGCGCTTGAGCAGGGCGGCGGCGGTCATGATCTGGCCGGCCTGGCAGTAGCCGCACTGGGGCACATCTACCTCATCCCACGCCAGTTGCAGCGGGTGGTCGCCGCTTTTGCTGAGGCCCTCAATGGTGGT
>CANHEC010000424.1 GCA_947459455.1 Chitinophagaceae bacterium | reverse complement strand
TGCACCGGTTTACCGGCTGAGCAGCATTTGCAAAAAAGCAGAGGTAATCAGCAAGATGGCCAGTAAGATGGCCCCCATCATGGTAAGCATTTTGCCAGCCCGCACCCTGCGTGGCAGCCGCTGCTGATGTGCACGGTACCACAGTACCACGCCACCCACCAGCATGCCCGCAGCGGGTACCACCAGCAGGGTAAGCGTAGCATACAAGGCCCGTCCGCCGTCTAGTAAAAACATGATTCGTTAGCCGCCAGCCTTTTTTGTTTTGGCATACCCGTGCTTCAGCAGCCACTGCAGCACTTTATCGCGGTGGTCGCCCTGCACCAGTATTTCGCCGTCCTTTACCGATCCGCCGGTGCCACAGGCTTGCTTTAGTTGCTTGCCCAGTGCTTCCAGCTCGGCGGCAGGCCCTTCGAAGCCGGCTATGATGGTAACAGCTTTGCCACCGCGGTGTTTGGTTTCGAACCAAATACGCAACACCTGCTGCTGGGGCGGCACGGCTGGCTGCTCCTCGGCGGGGGGCTGGCTGGCAAACTGAGGATCGGTGCTGTATACGAGACCGCCAAGGTCGCTCAGGCTGTTCAGTTTCTTTTTGGACATGGTCGTTGTCTTGTACGGTTCAAAATGGCCAAGGCATCATCAGGCAGGTAGTGCTTTCAGGCTCAGGTCGAGGCTGCGGGCCTGGTGAATGAGGGCGCCGCTGCTGATATAGTCTACGCCGGTAGCAGCATACTCGCCAATGTTGTCGAGTGTGATGCCGCCACTTGCTTCTGTTTCAAAATCGGGGCCCAGCACCTGCAGCGCTTCGCTGATGGCTTCGGGCGCAAAATTGTCGACCATTACCCGAAACACTTTGCCACGGCCCATGGCTGCCACCCGCTTTACATCATCCAGGCTGCGGGTCTCTACTTCTATTTTCAGTCCGGGCTTTACCTCGTTTACGTAGCGCCAGGCTGCTTCAATAGCCTTCTCAATACCGCCAGCATAATCAATGTGGTTGTCCTTCAGCATAATCATATCGTACAAACCAAAACGGTGGTTGACAGCACCCCCAATGCGCACCGCTTCTTTTTCCAGCAGTCGAAAATTGGGCGTGGTTTTGCGGGTATCGAGCAGGCGGGTACGATAGCCGGCCAGCGCCTGCACATAGGTATGCGTAAGGGTAGCAATGCCACTCATGCGCTGCATGCAGTTCAGCACCAGGCGTTCGCATTTCAAAATGGTGTGAATGCTGGCTTCTACCGTAAAGGCGGCTTCGCCGGGCTGCATCTCTTCGCCATCCTGCTTCAGCGCCTGCCATTGCACGCCGGGCTCTACCATGTCAAATATTTGGCGGGCTACCTGCACGCCGGCCAGGCGGCCTGCCTGCTTTATTTTCAAAATGGCTTTGCCACGGCTGCCAGCGGGTATACAGCTCAGGGTACTGTGGTCGCCGTCGCCCACATCTTCTATCAGGGCGGCCTGTACCAGTAGTGCCAGTTGTTCGTTGAAATGTGCTTGCATGAGGAGTGCTGCTTGTAATAGTAACTTATAGCAGAGATAAAGATAACTGGAGCAAATCGCACTTCATAAAAATCAGAAAGCCTGCTGAGATGCCCAAATGAGCTCACAGCAGGCTTGTTGCATTTCCAGACTGTAAACAGTGTCAGTGCAAGAGCAACAAAGCAAGAGGCGAAGCAGCTTAACCTCTTCCAAAAAAGAATGTGTCCGGTTACCCGCTGACACCGTTTATGCTAGTTGCTTCAATTGAAAATCTTCAGAGCTAACCCTGTTTAGTCTTCCGATACTCTTGCAGATGAATGGCACCGATGAACAAAACGGTACCAATCAACCAAGCAATCAAAACTGGAATGCTTCCGAAAAATTGCTTCGGGAAAAGGAACCCGATAACTGTTGTTACCAAGTAATAGAGAAAGCCATATTTTTTGAGTCTCATACCTACTCGATTTAGTTTGAACAAAATTCCTTGTAACAAACCGCAGATGCGGCAGCTTGCACTGTTGCACACAGTGCTAGACAAGCAGGTATACCAAGGCCGGCAGTTGTCGCCAAAGCTGTAGTGTCGCAACTTGCATGGCAAAGAACAGCTGCTGCCCCAGCACCAATGATACATAGGCTGTAACCGAATCCAGCACACTTACCCACCGCCATCTTACTTACATTTTGCAAGCTTCCTTTGGAAATACCTCCATTGGAAGGTGAAAATGAGTTCCACTGATATCGTTTTGCATTCAGCACCTCCATGTACTCTCGTTTAAGGTCTTCCAAACCGACTTCACCAAACCTTGCTTTCACCTTTCGCCAATTAGAAATAAAGGTCTTCTGGTACCGTTCGAGCCGGGAAGATACATCGGCTCCATATACTTTGTTAATCGCAACCTTTTGATCTTTAGCATTTAGGTTTTGGGCAAGAACAAGGTTGATTTGATTAGCGGCCTCTGTTAAATCTGTTAAATCAATATTGTTTGCTCTTGCTTGCAGATACAGGAACTCCGACAAGTCCTGATTTTCAACAACGATTGCCGCAAACTCCGCACTCTCGTTCAGCTTCTCTGGTGAGTCCATTGTTTCGGAAGCAAGATTGCCCTTTTGGCAACTGGTCAGTGTTGCCGTGATGGCAAAAGCAGCCATCACCAACATTTGTTTAGTGGTCATAGATTCTGAATTTTTGATTCTTATGCAAATAAGGCATTTATGCTCTAATTGTCAAAAGATTTTTTCGGGCCTTTTGCCGTGTGCCCCATTACAGAGATCAAATCTTCCTCCGAGCGTTCGGAAATCGTTTGCGTTTCCTACGTAAATTAAAGGGGTTTTCACAGGAAGCGCTTGCGCTTGAAGCAGGAATAGAGTATAGTCAAATCAGCCGAATTGAAAGAGGACTAATCAACACTAGTATTTCACAAGTAGCACTTATTTCAAAAACGTTGGGCATCGAACCAGCAGAGCTATTTACCAACTTAGACCTTCGACAATAACTACATCAAAGTGTAGTGGCGGCTAAACCTGACAGGTATTTGCAAATTTTAGGAAAACCCATTGTCCTTGGCACATCCACTTGAGCCATAATTTTGAGGAAAAACATGAACCCTCCCTCTTTAGCAGCAGTCTTTCTAGACTACGAGAATATTCTGTACCACTTGAAAAATGAGTATGCCGACCCGCCACAACTTGGTGACTGTATCGCGACAATCTTAAGAAACTTACGTAAACATCTGCAGGAAACAGAAAACCTAGATGTAATTATCTTCAAAGCCTATGCCGATTTTGAACGCCAAGCTCAAGCATTAGGTGCTCTTTATTTAATGGGTATT
>CANHEC010000423.1 GCA_947459455.1 Chitinophagaceae bacterium | reverse complement strand
TCCTTTATTATCTCAAGACAATTATGCCAAACTGTATCGCAAGTCTTCGTCATTTTCCCCGAGAGCAATTTATGTAGAGGTTAATTCAATGGCTGTCAGTGATGCCATTCACAGTAAACTGTTCTGCTTCTCTGTGAATAACTCAGCTAAGAGCGAATATCTACTTTTCTGTTGAAAAAAAATTTTTTACAAGACTGTTTTTTTCTCTACGCTGATGCTGTGTGACTTCCAGAAATTTTTCTTTGACACTTTAGAGAAAATGTAGTCTAATCTCCCTAGTACAATACCTCCCCATCCTACCTGATTTATCAACACTTCGTCGCCTTTTTTATTGCGTACTCGTTCGGGTTCAGTCAGAAAAGTATGCGTATGTCCACCAATGATGAGATCAATGTTTTCGCTGGCTGCCGCCAATCCTTTGTCACTAATTCTGTTTCCTTCGCGATAGCTGTAGCCAAGGTGGCTGAGACATATAACCAGGTCGCATTTTTCGCGGTACTTCAGGTAGTAAGCTGTTTCGTTGGCTTTGGCTACCGGGTCCTGGTATACGGTGTTGCCAAACAGTGCATCAGGTACCAGTCCTTTTAGCTCTATCCCTACGCCCAATACACCTATTTTCAGCCGTCCACGCCTAAAGATTTTGTAAGGCAACGCCTTGCCCTCCATGGGGGTGTTGCTGAAGTCGTAATTGCTGACCAGCACCGGAAATTTTACATGCTGCAATTGGGTGGCAAAATTGTCGAGGCCGGCATCAAAATCATGATTGCCCATGGTGCAGGCATCGTAGCCCATGGCCTGCATGGCTTTCATTTCGGGTTCGCCTTTGTACAGGTTGAAATACGGCGTGCCCTGAAAGATATCGCCGGCATCCAGCAGCAATACCTGCGTATTTTCTTTTCTGATTTGCTCAATCAGCGCAGCTCTGGCAGCTACGCCGCCCATCCCCTGGTTGCGGCTGCCATCCATCGGAAAGGGATCGAGCCGGCTGTGCACATCGTTGGTGTGCAGTATCACCAGGTGTTCGGCCTCGGCCTCTTGTGCCTGCGCCCAACCTGGTAGCAGCAGGGTGCCGGCAGCCAGCGATGATTGGGATAAGAAATAGCGACGATTCATACAACGGAGGAGATAGGGCGGTGAAAAAACAAAGTGACGAAGCGGGGCTGCGGCGGAACCGCTATTGGGGAAGGAGGGTAACCCTGCCCGCCGCCGGCGTTGGTACCTGTTTACCTGCCGCGGCCCATTGTTTCACGTAGTCTATCAGTGCATCGCGTTGCAGGTAGCCTTTGTTTTGTTGTGGTACCCCCACCAGCATGGCGCAGTCGTCGCCACCATTGGCAGTATAGTCCGATAGGGCTACCCTGTACCGGGCAGCACTTTGCAGCGGTTGATCTCCTATCTGCACATTAACGGCTTGCTTATTGCGTATTTGGTAGCTGCCGCCCGAAATAGCCCAGCCGCCGCGGCCAGCCACATGGTTCAGCAGAGCTTGCAGTTGGTCGCCGGTCAGCTCAATTATTACCAACTGGTTATCGAAAGGCATCAACTCATACAACTGCCGCATTTTCAGTGGACCTGCCGGCAGGTTGTTGATGCGGATGCCACCCTGGTTCATCAGGGCAATGTGGGGCTGCTGACCAAACACTTTGGCGGCTTGCGCCAAAAAAGCATCGGTCATGAAATAGCCCAGTAAATTGTCTGGTTGCGATTTTGGCAGGGGAGCAGCCACTTCGGCCAGCACCGCCTCCATACTGCCGCCCACGGCCTGCTGGTAGGGGCTCAGCATCGCCTGTACGCCGCTATCGGTGCGGCCGGGTTTTACATCGTAGCGGCCGTAGGCCACCCGCCCAGGCTGGTAGTAGCTGCCGGCACAGGCCGACAGTACGCATGCTGCGGTTAATATGTACAATACTCGTAAACCCATTGAAGCGTGCAAATGTGCAAAAGCTGTGGAATAACAGGGTAGGTAAAATCTGTAAGCAGCCAAAAAATGGAAAACGGAAAATGCTTACTAGCTTTGCCATCTTATTCTTCAAAATTTAGGGCCTGTTTGGCGAAGAATTTTCAAGCCGGCTGCCCGCCAACCCACAAGTAATATGGCATACGAGATCACTGGCAAAATTGCTGCCATCTATCCGGTAGTACAGCGTACAGAAAGCTTTAAGACCCGCGAATTCGTGATAGAGAAAACGGAAGACATTGGTAGCCGCACGGTTACAAACTATATCAAGTTTCAATGTGTACAGGACCGCACCACCATACTCGACCGCATGAAAGTAGGCGAAGAAGTGAAGGTGCATTTCAACCTGAAAGGCAGCAAATGGGTAAAAGACGGCCGCGAAAACTTCATTACCAACCTGGATGCCTGGCGTATTGAGCAGTTTGTGCCTTCGGCGCAGGCTGGTGTCGACCCCATGCCGCCTTCGGCTGCTTATACCGATATGCCGGCTACCGATCCGGTAGACGATCTGCCGTTTTAAGCCCATCATAGCGGCTGTTCGAGGTTTTTAGGATAACCACCTGACCCATCGATTCATTTTATGCAAAAGACCATAGCGATGCGGCTGCTGCCGCACGAAGCGGCCCATGATGCCAGCATAAGGCAGTGCATAGCGGCTGAGGCCGGGGTAGCCCCAGCGGCAGTTAGCGGCTACTACATTCGGCGCCAATCGATTGATGCCCGGGGCAAAACCGTGTGGATCAATCTGCAGGTGGAAGCTTTTTTGCAGGAGCCGGCCCAACCAAGGCCGCCGGCCGAGTTTCATTTCAGGCAGGTGCAGCAGGCCCGCCATCAGGTGTTGATAGTAGGTGCCGGACCGGCCGGCTTATTTGCAGCCCTTCAGTGCCTCGAGGCGGGCATCAAGCCCATTGTGCTGGAGCGGGGAAAAGACGTGCGGGCCCGCCGCCGCGATCTGGCGGCCATTAATAAGCAGGGCGAGGTAAACCCCGAAAGCAATTATTGCTTTGGCGAAGGCGGTGCAGGTACCTATAGCGATGGTAAGCTGTACACACGTAGTACCAAGCGAGGCGATGTACAGCGCATTTTACAACTGTTGGTGCATTTTGGTGCCGACGAACGCATTTTGTACGAAGCGCATCCGCATATTGGTACCAACAAGCTGCCCCACATCATTACCGCCATTCGTGAGCACATAGTGGCCTGCGGGGGCGAAGTACATTTTGGCCAGCGGGTGACCCGCTTGCTGCTGCAGGGCGACAGCTGCACGGGTGTAGCCACGGCCGATGGGCAAGCGTGGAAAGCCGATGCCTGCATTTTGGCTACCGGCCACTCGGCCCGCGATGTGTTTGGTATGCTGCAGCAGCAGG
>CANHEC010000422.1 GCA_947459455.1 Chitinophagaceae bacterium | reverse complement strand
TCACTGGAATTGCTCGTCCAATTCCTTGTAAGCTTGACCAAAAAAACAATTCTTTGGCGAAGCCTTCGACGAATTTGAAACGAGGCATCTTCGCTTCGTTGCGTTTTCGACTGTTGGAATAAAGAGCTTTCACTTGAAGTGTTTATTCGCTGAAGCGCTGCTTCCAATGCCGCGATGTAACTGTTGGACTTCTCCGAAAAGAGCCGATTCGATGGATACTCGAACTCGTCTCCGCTTATCAAAGCAACCTGAACCTTGATCGCAAAATTTTCAATGCGCTGCAGACTCGATGAACACCAGTTAACTGTTGGCCGACCGGATAACCCTGACCAAACAGATTTAGAGCCACCCAAACTTATTTGCAGAAAACCCTGACCAATATCCTCGAACCGCCCAAGCTGCTTCAACTGAGCCTGCTTTGATGCAAGCTCAAATTGAATAGCCCTAGCACTGATTAGGGCTTTTTCAAAAGAAAGTTGTCTTTTTTGCTTTTGCTTCACGGCCATTTGTTGGCACAAATATAGTTGAAACTATATAGACTATGTATTTTTATTTCTTTACGATGATTTTTCTAACAAACCAACTCGGTGAAAGAAAACAGAAGGAATACTCTACTCTTCATCCAAAATACCGCCCCCACGGTAGCCCCCACCCGCGGCAGCGGCGCTACTTTCACCCCAAACTCTTACGCAAATATTATCAATGCAAAGCCATCACCAAGAAGGGAAAACAATGCAAAAGCAACGCCGGCAAAACCGGGTATTGCGGCACGCATCATAAGTAAGTAAGGCGCAGGCGTTGGTGGCTTTCATTGCTACATTCGTCGGATACACCCGCAAAATGCTGCCGCTACACTTCGCAAGGCACGAACCATAGCGGCAGCCCCCCAACCATCAAATCAAGCCCGGCTTTCCCTCTTTTTGCTGAGTGTGCTGGCAGCCCACCTGAATACAAACTCGGCAGGCCCCACCTCAAACCGCCGCAGCCACCATTTGCTGGCCAGCACTTGTACACCAAACAACAGCACACACACGCCATAAGTGATAGTTGCGCCCACTTTGCCAAACAATGCCCATGGCGATACAAGATGGTAAAACAATAGCAGGTACCAGACCGTTTGCAGCAGATAGTTTGATAACGACATACGGCCCACCGCTGCAAACGCCGACAACCATCTTGATTGCAGGCGGCCTGCCGCCCATCGCCCAAACAACAGGATGTAAGCCATACTTTGACAAATAAGTCCAGCTATGATCAAAAACGGTAGCCATAGCATGGCGACTGAAAGCTCAACCTCTCCTTTCTCTATCAGCCACAAAAGCGTACTGCATCCCAATCCAAACAGCAGCATGGCCCACAGCTTCCATCCAGCTACCATTTTTTGGGTAGCCATTTGCTCCAGCCAACCCTTTCTGCCCAGTACAAACCCAAGGATAATATTGCCCATACAGAAGAAAAGCGTCAATGGCATATCCTGCAGGAAATTTCGCCAGGGATCAATCGTAAAATTTACGCTCCAGTACCGTGGCCACTGCTCTATCAGGGCAAGGGAGGAAGCAAGTGCTGGATCATAGTCATATTGCTGCCAGCCCAGCGCAGCATTTCCGATAAATACTACGCCTGCACATACCACCGTCAGCACCACACTTGTAATCAGTAAACGCCTGGTAGGCCAGTGCGCTATCAGCAGCAACAGCAGGCCACAAAATGCATAGCTGCGAATGATATCGCCAAACCAAAACAGGTAACCGTGCACCAATCCAAGCACAAACAAAACAATCATCCTGATAGCCAGCTTCCTGCGATCTTCCTTACCTGCCCTCTCCAGCAGTTTGTACAAGCCATAGCCAAAAAGGATGGAGAATATTGTGATGAACTTCCTGCTTACAAGTACCGTCCAGGCCAGGTTCATACTACTATCTGCTTTATGCAGCAGCGTTCCCGCTGCCGATGCCTGCGGATCAAGCGGCACATTAGAGATCAGAATGAAAAAGAGGGCGCAGCCGCGTAGGGCATCCACCATGGCAATTCGTTGACTGTTGGCCATAAGATTCTTTGGATTTTTGGCTGTGTACGGTTAAGCAACATGAAGCGTTACGCCGCTCATCACAATCCCTTACCCTGATAGCACCAATCATTTCTAGGTGCCTGTTCCGGCACGCAAAAACAGGCCTCGAATAGATGCTGAAGTACCAAAGCCATGGTTTACGCCTCTCTAAAATACCGCCTCCACGGTAGCCCCCCCCGCGGCGGCGCCGCTACTTTCGGCCGGTCAACCCATGGTGTTTTTAACCTCCGTAAGTAGTACCAACATGTCTGCCCTGTTATCTGCCTGCCTGCAGGCCCTGCAGGGCCTGCCCCTACCCGAAGCTGCTGCCAGCAGCAGCACCCACGCCGGCACCTGGCTGACTGCCGCCGCCCTGGCTGGCACCGCCGTAGCCAGCAGCCGCACCCTGCGCAGGGCCTTGCGCCGGGCCGCCTGGCAGCGCCTGTGGCAGGGCCGCAAAAAAGGCATCGAAAGCCCCGAGTTCTTCTGGGTAGCCGTCATGTTGGGTGCCATTGGGCTGCTGGCGCTGGTAGCAGGCATGGGCCTGCTGGGCGCTATTGCACTGAGTTGTGCCGCCCTTTGCCTGGTGCGCAGCTTTTGGTAGGTAGGCGGGCAGCGGTGGCTGCTGCAGCCCTGCATGGGCAGGTGCTCAGGGCTTGTACACCATGAAGTGAAAGCTGGCATCCACCAGGGCGCCATTGGCATCAAAAATGCGGACGACCAACTTGCCACTACCTGCGCCGGTGGTGGCTATCCGCATAGCGGCTCCGCCTACCACTGTTACAGTGGTACTAAAGGCGGTATTGTTGTAGCTCTCGCCGTCAATGGTAAGCTCGTATTGCCCGGTAGCCGTTTTCGCTACCGTAAAGTTGCCGGTGCCACTGCTAACAGTGCCAGCCAGCGCCACCGACCCATAACAGATGGGCAACAGGTTGGCAGTGCCGGTAGCGGGCCGCTGCAGCTCGCCCTGTAGGCTGGCATTCCCGTTTCTAAACACTACAAAAGCGTTACTCCTCGCAGTATTGGAGGTGCCATTACCCACCATTAATACGGGATCGCTGGGACCCCGCGAAACTGGATCGGAACCGGCGATGGAATCATTGAAATGGCCCACTACCAGGGCTCCAGCGGAATTATTCACATTGTTGAAACCGAACACAAAGCCGTTAATAGCATTCACCACATTAGAAAAGCCACCTGCAAAAGATCTATTACCATTAGCCGTGTTGGAGCTACCAACCGCCATCGAACTTTCTCCACTGGCATTATTGTCGCTTCCAAGCGCTACT
>CANHEC010000421.1 GCA_947459455.1 Chitinophagaceae bacterium | reverse complement strand
TGGGGCATCAACGATTTTCTGGCCCGTATTCATACCGAACAGCAAACACTGCACGGCGATCCCGCGGTTCGCTTCAATGCACATGCCCTGCCTGACTACAGCATCGAAGAGCCGAACATCAACATCAATCCCAGCTTCCTGTCAATTGCTGAAACGAATTTCAAAACCAAGATTTACTACTACAACCTGGGGCGTGCCATACGCGATAGCATGCAGCTCACCGTTACCCGCACCTACCCGGCCAGTAGCATTTACCCCAATGGCTTTACAGAAACCATTTACAACCGCCGGGTGAGAGCCCCCCGGGCCATCGACAGCCTGGAGCTGACGCTTCCAATTTTTCCGGAGCGTGACAAAGGCATCAACCGCATCAGCGTGAGCCTCGATGGCGGCAGCCTGATACCCGAACTAAGCGAGGCTAACAACGCAGCGGCGCGGCAGGTGGTTATTTTCGAAGATGAACTGCGGCCGGTGTTTCCCTACAACTTTTCGATCGTCAATAAATCGACTGTCAAGTTGGTAGGCTCCACCTCTAACCCTTTTGGTGAGGCGCAGAACTACCGGATGGAAATGGATAGCACCGAGCTGTTCAACTCGGCGCAAAAAATCACCCGCAACCTGCAGGCAAGGGGCGGCATCGTCGAGTTCGATCCGGGCATTACCCTGCAGGATAGCATGGTGTACTACTGGCGCCTCGGTATCGTACGGCCCACCGGCACCGTCGATCGTTGGAATACTTCTTCCTTCACGTATCTGGCCGGCACCCAGGTAGGCTTCAACCAGGGGCATTTTTTCCAGCACACCAAAAGCGGTATGGAACGCCTGCTGCTGGATACGACCAGCCGCCAATGGCGCTTTGGCACCCGCCTCAACAATGTATTTTCCAACCACAGCGTATTTCCGGTGAGTGGCACGCAGGATGGCGATTTCAGCATCAGCATCAACAATTCGCAAATCATCGCTTCCTTCTGCGTAGGGCACAGCCTTGCGTTCAACGTGTTTGATCCCGTCACGTTCAAGCCGTGGCGCAACTTCCCCGGCGGGCTGAATGGCAGTGGCATGAACAACTGCGTACCCAACCTGAGCCGCCAGTACAACTGGGAGTACGACGACCGCGACACCGCCAACCGGCGCCGCATCATGCGCTTCATGGACTCTATTCCCAATGGCCACTACGTGATTGTGCGCAAGGTGCTGGATGCGCCCTATGATCAGGAAACATTTGCACCCAGGCTGAAAGCCGATGAAGCGTTCTTTGGTGCCGGCAATACCATTTACCATCGGCTGAGAAATGCAGGCTTCGCCAATATCGACAGCTTCAACCGGCCTCGCATGTTCATTTTCATGTACAAAAAAGGCGACCCCAGCTTTGCACCGGTGGTGCGTATGAGCGATGGCATTTTCGACCGGGTACAATTGAACATCAATGCCCCGACGCCCGATACGCTCGGCTATATCACTTCGCCACTGTTTGGCCCTGCCAAAAGCTGGCGGGAGGTGAAATGGCGTGGCCGCAGCCTGGATGCAGGCCCCGGCGATTACCCGCTGGTAGATGTAATAGGCGTAACTGCCAATGGCACCGAAACGCTGCTGCGTACACTGCAGCCCAATCAGCAAGATGTAGACATCAGCAGCATTAGTGCCGCCAGCTACCCTTACATGAAGCTGCGCATGCAAAATGAGGACACCACCAACGGCACCCCCTACCAACTGCGCTGGTGGCGCCTGTACTACACCCCCGTGCCCGAAGGTGCCCTGGCTCCCTCGGTAGCGCTGCAAATGAAGGATACGCTGGAACTGGGCGAGCCGCTCAATTTCCGCATCGCTTTCAAAAACATCAGCGAGGCTGCGTTTGACAGCTTGCTGCTGCGAGCCTTTGTAATTGATCGCAACAACGTGACCCGACCGCTGGTGCTGCCAAAGAAAAAACCGCTGGTAGCCGGCGATACCACACTGGTCAGCTTTTCGGTAGATACCAAAGACATGGCAGGCATCAATACCCTGTACCTGGCCGTGAATCCTGACAATGACCAGCCGGAACAGGCATTCTTCAACAACTTCCTGTTCCGCACCTTCCTGGTAAGAGACGATAAATTCAACCCGCTGCTGGATGTGACCTTTGATGGCCAGCGCATTCTGAACCGCGACATTGTGTCGGCCAAGCCACATATTCAGGTCAAGCTGAAAGATGAAAGCCGCTTTTTGGCGCTGGATGATACCAGCCTGCTGACGGTAAAACTGAAGTTTCCGCAGGAAAGTACGCCCCGCACCTACCGCTGGGGTACCGATACCCTGCGGTTTACAGCCGCCAACCCTGGCACCGGCGACAACACCGCCACGGTCGATTTCTTCCCCACCCTGGCGCAGGATACCGAAGGCACTGAGTACGAACTGACCGTGACCGGCCGGGACCGCAATGGCAACCGGGCCGGCAATCTGGAATACCGCGTCAGCTTCCAGGTGTTCAACAAGCCCATGATCAGCAACCTGCTGAACTACCCCAACCCCTTTAGTACCAGCACCGCTTTTGTGTTCACCATCACCGGCGCCGAGGTGCCGCAGGAGTTCAATATCCAGATCCTGACCATCACTGGCAAAATAGTGAAGGAGATTACCAAAGACGAGCTGGGCCCGCTGCACATTGGTACCAACATAACCGACTACAAGTGGGATGGTACCGACATGTACGGCCAAAAACTGGCCAATGGCGTGTACCTGTACCGCGTAGTGAGCAGCCTGAATGGCAATAAAATGGAGAAATTCAGGCTGAACGATGGCTTCAACCAAAACGAAATGGACGTGACCGATAAGTTCTTCAACCGCGGCTATGGCAAAATGGTCATCATTCGCTAAGCTGCCGGCCCATAAAGCTTTTCCCTGACTCGAACACCCTGCTAAGGCGGGGTGTTTTACTTTTGCGCCCCCGCTACCGGGTAGTTTGTTCGGAGCAGCGGCGGCTCAACCACGTTTTTCCCATGGCAAAAATTAGCATCAACATAGCAACCGGCAGCCTGCAGCAAGAAGAAATGATTGTAGGTATTGACCTGGGCACTACCAATAGCCTGGTGGCCATCATCCACCCCGAAAGCAAAAAGCCGGTGGCGCTGAAAGAGCACGACAGCAGCTCGCTGGTGCCCAGCGTGGTGCACTTTGATGAATATGGCAATGCCAGCGTGGGCGAGCAGGCCCGGGCCCGCCTCATTACCGAGCCCCAAAACACCATCTTCAGCGCCAAGCGCCTGATGGGCAAAAGCTACAACGACCTGCGCCAGCATGCCGATTTTTTCACCTACCGGGTGATAGACGACAATACCGACAGCCTGGTAAAAGTGCAGGTG
>CANHEC010000420.1 GCA_947459455.1 Chitinophagaceae bacterium | reverse complement strand
CTTGCTATTGGCCAGCGCTGCTACCGCCATCTCCTGCCGCGGCAGTATGGCCAATTGCATGGCCAGCTCACGTTGCAAACCTGCCATGTCAAAGTCGGGTGTCGCTACCAGCAGCACCTGCGAGTCGGAGCCATGCTCCGCCTGGCTGAGCAAATCGGCAGCTACATAGGCAGGGTTAGCACTTAAATCGGCCATTACACATACTTCGCTGGGGCCAGCCGGCATATCAATAGCGACTCCGCTTTGTTGTGCCAGCATTTTTGCAGCTGTCACATATTGGTTGCCCGGGCCAAAAATTTTTGATACCGCCGGAATGCTCTCGGTACCATAGGTGAGTGCTGCAATGGCCTGTGCGCCGCCAGCTTTGAACAACTGCGTAACACCTGCCACCTGCGCTGCATACACTACGGCTGGGTGCAGGCTGCCATCTTTTTGCGGGGGCGATACCAGCACAATGTTTTTGCAACCAGCCAGTACCGCTGGTATGGCCAGCATGAGTACGGTAGAAAACAAAGGAGCTGTACCACCGGGGATGTAAATACCTACTTGCTCAATGCCCACACTCTTGCGCCAGCAGCGGACACCGGGCATGGTTTCAATAGCCTCTGGGGCACTCAGTTGCCTTTCATGAAAAGTGCGGATGTTGGCTGCAGCCTGTTGAATAGCGGCCTTCAGCGCATCTGTCAATTGCCACTGTGCAGCTGCCTGCTCTTCGGGGCTCACTGCCAGTGCAGGCAGTGCTACACCGTCAAACCGGGCGGTGTATTCCAACACGGCAGCATCGCCACCAGTGCGCACCGCTTCCATCACCGGCTGCACCTTGCTGAAAACATCAGCCAGGTTCATCACTGGCCGTTCCAACAGCTTTGGCCACTCACTCTTGGCAGGATTCTCTATTACGTTCATACGTTGCGAATTCTCATTTCAAAACAGCTATCATGACGTGGCTGTTGACTACACAATCATTTTTTCGATGGGTATCACCAGGATACCCTGTGCGCCCCGCTCTTTCAACTGCTCGATGATGTTCCAGAAATCGTTTTCGTCGAGCACACTGTGCACGCTGCTCCAGCCGCTTTGGGCTAGTGGCAGCACCGTGGGGCTTTTCATACCGGGCAGCAAAGCGATGATTTCCTGCAACCGATCGTTGGGTGCATTCAGCAAAATGTATTTGTTGTTCTTGGCCTTCTTCACCGCCTGAATGCGAAACAGCAGTTTGGCCAATATGGCCAGCTTTTCTTCATCCAGATCGTTGTTGCGTACCAGCACTGCTTCACTTTTCAAAATGGTCTCTGCTTCTTTAAGGCCATTCATAAACAGGGTACTGCCGCTGCTCACGAGGTCCACAATAGCATCGCTGAGGCCAATGCCGGGGGCAATCTCCACACTGCCGCTGATCTCGTGTATTTCGGCATTGATGCTGTGTGTATCCAAAAACTGCTGCACCAGCACCGGGTAAGAAGTAGCAATGGTTTTACCCTGCAAAAACTGAGGCCCTGTGTAGGTTTCTTCCTTCCCGATGCCTACCGCCAGCCGGCATTTGCCAAAGCCCAGCTTTTCTACCACGGTCACTGTTTTGCGCTTTTCGTACAGCACATTTTCGCCTACAATGCCAATATCGGCCACCTTATCGGCCACATACTGCGGTATATCGTCGTCGCGAAGGAAGTAAACCTCTAATGGAAAGTTTTCGGCCTCGGCCTTCAGCTTGTTCACGCCATTGCGTACGCCGATGCCGCAGTCTTTCAGCAGTTTGATGCTGTCTTCGTACAATCTGCCCGATTTCTGGATCGCAATTTTCAGTTTCATCGCTTGGTTCATTTTTGGCACCCGGGGGGCCTTCGTTGTGTTTGAGCGTGGTGGCTGCCGGCGGCCAGGCCCAAACAAAAAGGGCCTACCCATGCGGTAAGCCCTTTTTTGAATGTGTTATCTATTACGTACACAGCAACACCGGCTTACCCGCAAAGGCAAGTATGATGATGATGAAGATGTACGAAATGCTTTTTCATTTGCTGTGCAAAAATAGGGGGCCAATTCAAATGGCCAAATTCAGATTCCGGTATTTTCGTTTTTTGACCAACCGCAGACATGGCCACCCATATAGAGACGATTGAAAGCCTTGCCAGCAGTGCCCTGGGGGCACCGCCCGACCGCATCGAACTACTGCCCCAAAGCGGCAGCGACCGCCGATACTACCGCATCTACCACGGCAATCAGACACTGATAGGCACCTACAACCTGAACCTGAAAGAAAACGACACATTCCTCTACTTCAGTCGTCATTTTCATGCACAGGGCTTGCCAGTGCCCGCCATTGTGGCGGTAAATGAGGCGGGGAACGCCTACCTGCAAACCGATCTGGGTAGCGAAAGCCTGCTAAACAAACTGGAAGAACATGGCTACACCGACTATGTGAAAGGGCTGTTTGCCGACAGCCTCACCTGCCTGGCACAGCTGCAGGTGAAGGGCCACCAGGGACTGGACTACGCCCGCTGCATTACGGCCAAAGAGTTTGGCAAACAAGCTATCCTTAGCGACCTGCTCTATTTCAAATACTACTTTTTGGATGCGCTGCAGCAGCCTTACGACAAACAGGCCATGATTGACGACTTTGAAGCACTGGCCACCTACCTGACGCATACGGAGTACAAGTTTTTTATGTTCCGCGACTTTCAGAGCCGCAACATTATCATCAACAACGACCGACCCTATTTTATAGACTACCAGGGGGGCATGAAAGGCGCTCCGCAATACGACGCTGCCAGTATGATTTGGCAGGCACGGGCCGACCTGCCCGATGCGTGGAAGCAAGACCTGCTGGAGCACTACATGCAGGCGCTGGAAGCGGTGCTGCAACACCCCATCGATCGCAGCATTTTTGTATCGCAGTACTACGGTTACGTACTCATTCGCTTGTTGCAGGTATTGGGGGCGTATGGTTTCAGGGGCCTCTTCGAACGCAAGGCGCAGTTCCTGAGCAGCATTCCCCTGGCGCTGCGCAATCTGAAGTGGTTCATCGAACATCGGCCGCTGGCCATTCACGTGCCTGAGTTTAAAAGGATGCTGAATGTGTTGGTAAGCGACGAAATCATTGCACGGTTTGATCCGCCAAAAGCCGACGACCACACGCCTCTGGTAGTACACGTCAGCAGCTTTAGTTTCAAAAAGAATGGCTACCCCGAGGATGAGAGTGAAAATGGTGGCGGCTTTGTTTTTGATATGCGTGGCATCCTGAACCCGGGCCGGGTGGATGAGTATAAAAAGCTGACCGGCCGTGATAAGGAAGTAATGGATTACCTCGAACAAAAAACACGCATGCCTGAGTTTTTGAACAGTGTGT
>CANHEC010000419.1 GCA_947459455.1 Chitinophagaceae bacterium | reverse complement strand
TGGGCGATATCGGCACCCATTTTCCCGACACCAGTGCCGACTATAAGGACATTGATAGCAAAAAGCTGCTTCACCAATCGGTTGAGATGGTGTGGGAGAAAGGCTACCGGGTGGTGAATGTAGACAGTACCATTTTGCTGCAGGCGCCCAAGATCAAGCCCTATATCAATCACATGCAGCTGATCATTGCCAGCATACTTAAGTTGTCGCTTGATGATGTAAGCATAAAGGCCACCACTACCGAAAACATGGGCTTTGTGGGCCGTGGTGAAGGCATTTCGGCGCATGCCGTTGTGCTGCTGCAACGAAACATGGAAGACTAATGGACAAGCCGGTGCCAGTAAAAATTGTGAACCAGTCGGACAACGAACTGCCGGCCTACGCCACGGCAGGTGCCGCTGGCCTCGATATCAGGGCTTTTTTGGCCGAGCCTATTGAGCTGCAGCCAATGGAGCGTTGTTTGGTACCTACCGGCTTGTATCTGGAAATACCGGATGGGTACGAAGCACAAGTGCGCCCTCGCAGCGGCCTGGCTATCAAGCAGGGTATCACCTGCCTCAACACACCGGGTACCATTGATAGCGATTATCGCGGCGAACTCAAGGTCATTCTGATCAATCTTGATACACAGGCGCATACTATTCAATCCGGCGATCGGATAGCGCAGCTCGTTTTTCAACAGGTAACCCGGGTAGCCTGGCAGCCTGCTGATACATTGAACCAAACCGACCGTGGAGAAGGTGGTTTTGGGCACACGGGCCGGCAGTAAGGGCTCGTTTTCCCCCGCTGT
Organism: Chitinophagaceae bacterium; assembly: GCA_947459455.1. GTDB lineage: Bacteria > Bacteroidota > Bacteroidia > Chitinophagales > Chitinophagaceae > Phnomibacter. The sequence continues at coordinate 2,554 of CANHEC010000419.1, read as the reverse complement.
GGAATAGCTTTTAACAGCAGCGGCGGCTGCAATGCTGCATATTTGTGGGCCAATAGTTTTCTACGTAATTCAAGCATGATGCGCATCCTGGCTTTCGCTGGTTTTCTGCTGCTGATAATGATCGGCTGCAAAGGTCCCCGGCAGATTCAAACGGTCATTGCCAAAAAGGACACGGCAGTGGTGACGGTGGTAAAGGCGCCCGAAGTAGACTCGGCTGCCATCAAAGATGCCATCCTCGAAAAAGTGCATTTCAACGATATCAGCTTCAACCACTTCTTTGCCAAGCTAAAAATCGATTTTACAGACAGCAAGGGCAAAAACACCAACGCAACCGCCTTTATCCGGATGCGCAAAGACAGCTTGATGTGGGTATCCATCACCGGAGCGCTGGGCATCGAGGGGTTTCGGGTACTCATCAAGCCCGACTCGGTGTTTGTAATGGATAAACTGGAAAAGACGATTGCCATCAGGACCGTAGACTACCTGCAGGATGTGGTAAAGCTGCCGGTGAATTTTCAGATTCTGCAGGACATCATTATTGGTAATCCTGTGTATTTCCCACGAAACATCACGTCGTTCAAAACCAATGGCTCGCAGCTGATGGCCCTGAGCGTGGGTGAGTATTTCAAGCACCTCATTACGCTGGATACCACCAATAACATGGTCATGAACAGCAAACTGGACGACGTAGACGAATTGCGCAATCGCACCTGTAACATCTCTTTTGCCGACTATGCCAATATCCAGAATCGCTGGTTCAGCAATAAAAGAGAAATTACCGTGACTGAAAAGACCAAGTTGGATGTGCAACTTGAGTTTAAGCAGGTGGCTTTTGATGAACCACAGACATTTCCTTTCAATATTCCTAAAAACTACCAACGCAAATAATAGCGGAAGCGCTTCGGCGTTCTCCCAGATGCACCCTTTGCTCCACCGCTAAACTATTTTGCCGCATGAAACATGTTGTAATCTTTCTGATGCTGTCCATCTTGCCCTGGTGCCTCGTAGCCCAGCAGGGTCAAAGCCGCGAAGAACTGCAGCGCAAAACGCAGCAGCTGCTGAAAGAAATAGAAGAGGTAAAGGCTGACCTGGCCGAGGCGCAAAAAAACAAGAAGCAAACCTTGGGCTTGCTGCGCAAAATTGAACAGAAGATTAACCTGCGCAACCAGATCATTCAAAACATTAAAGGCGAAGTATACCTGGTAGAAAAGGACATTATTCGCACCTACCGCGATATTGATACCCTGAAGGCCGAACTGGCTACGCTGAAACAGCAATATGCACAAAGTGTGGTGTATGCTTACAAAAACCGCAGCAACTACGATTTCCTGAACTTTCTGTTTTCGGCCGGCAGTTTTAGCGATGCACTGAAGCGGGTGAGCTATCTGAAAACCTACCGCAGCTACCGCACTCAGAAAGCTACTGATATCACCCGCACCCAGGCTAACCTTGAGGCGAAAATTGCATCACTGACAGGCAAGCGCCAGCAGAAAACGGATGCCCTGACGCTGGAAAGCAAGCAGATGGTGGAGCTGGAATCGGAAAAGAAGGACAAGGACAAAGTGATAGCGCAAATAAGCGGGCAGGAAAAGGAACTGCGTAAAATGCTGGCCAACCGCGAAAAAGAGCGGAAGCAGCTGCAGAATGCTATTGCCACCATTATTCGCCGCGAACGCGAAGAAGCGCTGCGCAAAGAGCGGGAGGAAGCTAAAAAGAAGGCAGATGCTGCTGCCAAGGCGGGTAATGGCAATACCGGCAATGCTACCGCGGCCAATAACAATGCCAATACAGCAAGCAACAAGCCGCCGACCGGAGGCGCCGCTGCGCCCCCCAAGCGCCGCGAAGCCAGTGTGCTTGAAAACACACCCGAGGGGCTGATCCGGTCGCAGCAATTTGAGGAGAACAAAGGCAGCTTACCCTGGTTTGTGGATAAAGGCACTATGACCCTGAAATATGGTATGAACTTTATTCCGGGCCTGGGCACCCGACAGATTGAACAGTACAGCGATGGCCTGACCATGGAAACCACCGCTGGTGCGCCGGTCAAAGCTGTTTTCGAGGGGGAGGTTAGCTCTGTGTTCAGCATCGGCAGCGTGCAGGTGGTGACCGTGAAGCATGGTAAATACTTTACCACCTACAGCAACCTGTCGGGGGTGAATGTGAGCAAAGGCCAAAAAGTGAGCACCGGCCAGGTGCTCGGCAAGGCCGGCGTCAACGATTTTGGGGTGGGCGAGGTTAGTTTTCAAATAGACACAGAAAAGGGGACCCAAAACCCAGAGTCGTGGCTCCGCCGCCGCTAAGTAGGCTATGCTGCAACTTAAATAATTGATATCCACCGGGTTTGCAGCTTGCTGCTTACCCGGTTTTCTGTATAGTAGCAGCACTTAATTTTACCGCCCCGCTGCGGCGGGCAAACTCTACAAGTATGCCACAGTATCCCAACCGGCAGTTCCTCGATTTTGAAACACCTATCAAGGAACTGTTTGAACAGATAGAAGCCACGAAAAAGAACGCTGAGAAGAATAAAAGCATTGACTACGTGCCGGTGCTGGCT
>CANHEC010000418.1 GCA_947459455.1 Chitinophagaceae bacterium | reverse complement strand
GCCCACTGCCTTCGCTCATGCCCAAAAAGCCTACCGCTATCGGGTAGACCTCACCCAGGTACAAAACGACCGCCTGACCGTAGAGCTCAGCACTCCTGCTATCCGGCAAGACAGTGTTTTGTTTCACCTGCCCAAAATGGTACCCGGCACCTACGCCATCCATAATTATGGTGCCTATGTGCAGCAGCTACAGGCTTTTGACAAGCAAGGGCAGCCACTGCCCGTGGAGCGACGCGATAAAAACAGCTGGCAGATACAGCAAGCCCGCCGCCTGCACACCCTGCGCTACCAGGTAGATGATAGCTGGCAAACGCCCGAAGTGAAAGAAGACATTTTTGAACCAGCGGGTACCAACATCGCCCCCGATAGCTTGTTTGTGCTGAACACCTTTGGATTTTTCGGCTACTTCGAAGGGATGACCGAACGCCCGTTTGAAGTAAGCATTCGCAAACCCGCCGGCATGTATGGTGCTACCGCCCTGCCTCGCCAGCGCAGCACTGCGCCCGATACCGATGTATTTGCCACCAGCAACTACCACCTGCTGGCCGATGGCCCCATGATGTACGCCGCCCCCGATACTGCCTGGATGCAGCTATCCAACACCCGGGTATTGGTGGCCGTATACTCGCCCAACAAAAAGCTGAATGCGGCAGCCGTAGCCGCCGAGCTTCAACCCATTTTGAACGGACAAAAAGCCTACCTGGGTGGCAAGCTGCCGGTAAAGGAATATGCCTTTCTGGTAACCTTATCTGACAACCGGCAGATGACACGCTACGGCGCCCTCGAGCACTCCTACAGCTCATTTTACTACCTGCCCGAAAGCATGCCTGCCAAAGAGCTGGTGACCAGCATTCGGGATGTGGCATCACACGAGTTTTTTCACATCATCACACCGCTCAATATTCACAGCGAAGAGATCGGCTCCTTCGACTACATGCAGCCCAAAATGTCGGCACACCTGTGGATGTACGAGGGGCTGACTGAGTATGCCGCCCACCATGCGCAGGTATGCGCCGGCCTCATTACCGAAAAAACCTACCTCGACCGCATGGTACAAAAAGCGCTGGCAGCTAAGCGACAGTTCAATGATACGCTGGCATTTACCGAGCTATCGCTGGGGGCGCTGGATAAGCACAAAGAGCAGTATGGCAATGTGTACCAGAAAGGCGCCCTCATTGGTATGTGCCTCGATATTCAGCTGCGCCATTTATCGAATGGCCGCTACGGCACGCAGCAACTGATGAAGGATTTATCGAAAAAATATGGTAAGCACCGTTCGTTTCAGGACGAAGCCTTGTTTGGCGTGATTGGCCAGCTGACTTACCCCGAAGTGGAGCAGTTTTTGCGCACCTATGTAGCAGGTGCCCGTGCTCTGCCGCTCGATTCCATTGTGCAGCTGGCAGGCCTGCGCTATCGCCCGGCCGATACCGTGCAGCAAGCCGAGGTAGCCTTCACAGTGGGCTTTTCACGAGTGGGCAGCTCCGATACCCTGCAGATCAGCACCATGGCCAATGCTACCAAACTGGCCAAACGCATCGGCTTGCAAAAAGGTGACCAACTGCTGCAGTTCAATGGAGCTGCTTTCAGTACCAAAACATTTGGTAGCCTGTTTCAGGAGTATGCTGCCAGTGCCAAAACCGGTGATAAAGTAAGCTGGACAGTGCGCCGCAAAAACAAAGACACCGGTGAATGGCAGGTACAAACGCTGGAAACGACCATAGTGGAAGAGGCTACTGTAGCACCCACCCTGAAGCCACTGCCCAATGCTACTGCGGCACAACAAACTGTGTACCGGCAATGGCTGCAGCAATAGGCTTTGCCGCCCCCCATGTGTTGCATATGCCCTGCCATGGCTGGTCCTCTCCTCCTTTTCGCAAAAGCCCAACCTGATGGTCCGCTCATTAGCTTTGGAACATGATCTCCGCACCTTCATCAGCAGCAATTTGAAACCAACGCTGAAAACATACTGGCTTTGCCAGCTGGCTGGCTGGATTGGCTTTGTGCTGATTGAAGTCAGCAACTATACGTTTTTCATTGCCGGTAAGTTTTCAGCGTCGCTGGCTTTGGTATTTTCCATGCATGCTGCTGCGGGCCTGTTGCTTACGCATGGCTACCGCTGGTACCTGCGCCGCACCCGCTACCAATGGAAGGCCTCGTCACGCATTTGGATAAAAGCCATCATTGATACACTGGTGCTATCGTGCCTGCAAACCCTACTGGCCGACCTGATGTACACGATAGTAGGCGGTATCAACTTTTTAAAACAACTGGAGCTGATAGATTTTGTAGGCAGTGTGTACAATTGGATGCGCTACATCGGTGTATGGGTCATCATTTACTACATGTACCAGCTGCTGAAAACCAGCAGCGAAGCTGAAAAAGCATTGCTGAAAGCCGAAAGCAAAAGTCGCACCGCCGAGCTGGAGCTACTGAAGGCGCAGTTGAATCCTCACTTTTTATTCAATGCGCTGAACAGCATCAAGGCGCTGGTAAGCATTGACCCCGAAAAAAGCCGCACCGCCATTGTGCAACTGAGCGAAATACTACGATTTACGCTGCAGTACAGCCGCGACCAGCTGATACCGCTGGAGCAGGAGCTGGCCGAAACCGCCAAATACCTGGCGCTGGAGCAGTTGCGCTACGGCAGCAGGCTGACTACCCACATCGACAAACGAACGGATGTGGCCCACTGGATGGTGCCACCTGCCATGCTGCTGACCCTGGCTGAAAATGCTGTGAAGCATGGCATAGGCCAGCTCGAAAATGGTGGCCATATCGATATCATTGTAGCAGATGATGGGCCCTGGCTGTACATTACGATGCGCAACAGTGGGCAGTACCATCCGCAGGGCAGCAGCGGCCTTGGCCTCAAGCAAATTCGTGCCCGGCTGGAGGCCCTGTACCAGGACCGCGGCAGTCTGCACATCCAAAACCACGCAGGTGCTGTAGAAGCCCTGCTCAAGATTCCACAATCATGAGTATCAGAGCTTTTATTGTAGACGATGAACCGCTGTCGGTAGCGGAACTACAGTTGATGCTGCAACCACACAGCGGTATAGAGGTGGTAGGCAGCGCCACCCGGGCATCTGAAGCGATTGAAAAAATAAAAGAGCTCAGACCGTCCCTGCTTTTTCTCGACATCAACATGCCCGAGCGAAATGGCTTTCAGCTATTGGAAGCACTGGATGATGCGCCCGATGTGATTTTTGTAACTGCATACGATGAGTATGCGGTGAAAGCCTTTGAAGTAAACGCCCTGGACTACCTGCTGAAGCCGGTGAACAAAGAGCGGCTGGCAGAAGCCATTCAGAAAGTAAGTCAGCAAGCGGCACCGCAAAAACTGGGTGCCG
>CANHEC010000417.1 GCA_947459455.1 Chitinophagaceae bacterium | reverse complement strand
GCAGCGCTGCAACGAACCGCCGGCGAAATGCCGTTTTTCAGAACCAACGGCGAGTTTGGTCAAACCAACTCCCGCAATTTCGATAGTCGCCTCAGTTTATCGCAGGGCTTTCTGCCATTTGGTTTTGTAAAAAGCCAGCGGCAGGTGCTGGAGTCGCAGTATTTAAGTTTTGACAGCGAGTGGCAGCTACGCCAGTTGGAGTTACGTCTGCTGGTACGCCAGGTATTCCTTGGTTATTTGTATGAGCAGCAGCGGCAGGCCCATTTTCTGTCGATGGATTCGATGTATCGAAGACTGATTACGTTGGCCGAGCAGCGCCTGAAGGCTGGAGAAACCAACCGATTGGAACTGGCGGGTTTTCAACAGCAGCAACAGTTGCTGCAGCAGGCTATCGCTGGCAGCAAAATGAACCAGCAGCAGTGGCAACTGCAGCTGAAATTGCTATTGCAAACAGATACTGCTTATATACCCACTGGCAAGTGGGAAACCATCGGCATTGTGCCAGCTATGGCTGATACCAGCATGGCAGGTTTGCACCCCAGCATACGGTGGAAAGAGGCGATGCTGGCCAGCGCACGGGCCGAAACAGCACTGGAAAATGCCAGAAGGCAGCCGGCCATTGAAGTGGGATACAACAATCAAAGCTTAGTCGGCTTTCAAACCAGCCGCGATGGCACGGATAAGTGGTACACTGCCGGTAATCGTTTCTCAACCGGACAGGTGGGCGTGAGTTTTCCGCTATTTGGTAAAGCAGGTAAAGCAAGGGTGACCGCCGCTAAAGAAAAGGAAAAGCAACTGGCCTACGAAGCTGATGTGCAACTGTTGCAGGTAAAAACGGAATGGGAGGGTCGGTTGGAACAAGCCATGCTGCAATGGCAGCAGGTGAAGCGCTTTGAAGAGATGCTGATGCCTTCCAGCGATGCCATTATAGCCACCGCCCGCCAACAACTGCAGCGGGGCGAGTTGAACTATGTAAACTGGCTGCTCTTAGCCGAGCCGGCGTTTCAAACTCGCCTCAGCTACATCGACGAGCAACTGAAATACCAATTGCAACTGGCGCAGCTACTGTACTATAGCCAACGGTAGCCGCTTTTTGCCCATCATTTTTAAACGACGCATTTACATGAAAAGAATACTAGCAATCGCTTTGGTGCTGATAACTACAGCCTGTGGCGAAAAACAAACAGCCGCCAACAATGAAACCAGGGAAGCCGCTGCGACCACAGTGCTGGAGCTAACAAAAGAGCAGCTCGCCAATGGCCAAATTGAAACCGCCAGGGTGCAATCGGCACTGATCAATGGTACCGTGTCGCTCAATGGTGTGATTGATGTACCGCCGCAGCACATGGTCAGCATTACCTGCCCCATGGGCGGATACGTGAAAAGCATTGATTTGCTACCCGGGCAGGAAGTAGCCGTTGGGCAGGCCCTGGTGACATTGGAAGATCCTTCCTACATCCAATTGCAGCAAGATTATCTTGTCACCAAAAGTCGCTTGCAGTTTTTACTGCAGGAAAATGATCGGCAACGAGAATTGGCAGCTACAGAAGCAGCTTCACAAAAAGCTTACCAGCAAGTGCAAAGCGAGTTGGCTGCCGAACAAGCCAATCTGCAGGCGTTTGAACAGAAGCTGGCGTTAATCGGCATTAATGCCCGCCAATTGACAGCGGCCAACATCAGCCGTACTGTCATCATTCGTTCACCCATTCACGGCTTTATCAGCAAAGTGCCCATCAATCGGGGACGTTATGTTACAGCTACCGAAGTACTGGCCGAGTTGATGGATCCCAGTGACCTGCATGCGTCACTTACCATCTTTGAAAAAGATTTGCCCGCTGTGCAAATTGGCCAGACTGTAGAAGTAAGAACACTTAACAATCCGCAAGTAGTCTTTCCGGCTGAGGTGCTGCTGGTAAGCAAAAACATAGATGACAGCAGATCGGGTATGGTGCACTGCCATTTCAGGAGACGACACAAAGAGCTGGCACCAGGTCTGGCAGTCACAGCTGTGATTGAAACCGGCAAACAGCAATTGCCGGCCGTACCCGAGTCGGCGCTGTTGCTATCGAAAGGAAAGTACTATGTGTTTGTGGCCGAGGCCCAAAATCGCTTCCGGCTTACAGAAGTGCAGCCTGGCGAAAAGGAAAATGGCCTTGTTGGCATTAGCAGCAACAATGTAGACTGGTTGAATAAAACAGTGGTGACAAAGGGCGCATTCAGTATGTTGGGTATGCTGCTGAAAAGTGAAGAAGCAGAATAAGACCGCTGTAGATGATCTATTCATTCAACAGCCCGTTGTTTACGACGGGCTGTTGTCATTTTACTGCTGAAGCCCTATGGTCCGGCTTCGACCAAGCTTCGGGAGTGCCTTGCGACAACTCAAAAGGGCCAAAGCGAAAAAAGCCATGCCGGTGTACCAACGCCGGTCGAGTAAACTTTCTATGACATACACATACACCATAAAATAAATAGCCCGAGCATTTGCTCAGGCTATTCAAGTGCCCAGGACTGGATTCCCTGCCTGACTGCGTCAAGCAGACAGGGAACCAGCACACCCGTTCATTTCAAATTGAGTTTGTTTCTCAGCCACTGTTTTCCATGACTGGTTTTGAGGTATTTCTCTCTTACTCTGGCAGCAGCCCAATCAGGATGCTCTTCTGTGTAGATGATTTTCCAGGGCATGTGTCCTTTGGTATACTTGCTTTTGCCAGCATTGTGCTCTTTTAAACGAAGCTCAGCATTCAAAGCCATGCCGGTATACCAACGCCGGTCGAGTAAACTTTCTATGACATACACATACACCATAAAAAAAAATAGCCCGAGCAACTGCTCAGGCTATCCAAGTGCCCAGGACTGGATTCGAACCAGCACACCCGTGAAGGCGCTGCGACCTGAACACAGTGCGTCTACCAATTTCGCCACCTGGGCAGGTGATCGTTTTTTCAGATCGGGCTGCAAAGATAGAGGCCCGAAACAAATTTCAAACAAAATTTTTTCGGGCCTCTTTTTCAAATCATTACACCGCCACGTTGAAGTCGCGGAGGGCATCATTCAAGCTGGTTTTCAGATCGGTGCTGGCCTTGCGCTGACCAATAATCAGTGCACAGCTCACACCATATTCGCCCGCCGGAAACTGCTTTTGGTAAGTACCGGGTATCACCACGCTGCGGGCGGGTACACGGCCTTTGTACTCCACCGGCTCACTGCCGCTTACATCGATGATCTTGGTGCTTTTGGTAAGTACCACATTGGCGCCCAACACCGCTTCTTTTTCTACAATCACTCCTTCCACCACAATGCTGCGGCTACCCAAAAAGCATCCGTCTTCAATAATCACCGGGCTGGCCTGCAGG
>CANHEC010000416.1 GCA_947459455.1 Chitinophagaceae bacterium | reverse complement strand
AGTGCTGTTGTACAAATTCTTTGTCATCCAGGTTGGCAATATCTATGACTGCCCGCACTTTATCATCTTGCGGAATCTGGATGAGGTTTTGGATGGCCCTGCCCTTGCTATTCTTATCGCCTTCCGGTATTTCATACACCTTCAGCCAGTATAGGCGCCCTTTTTCGGTAAAGAATAGCAGCGTATGGTGCGTGTTGGCCACAAACATGTGCTCGATCCAATCTTCTTCGCGGGTGCGGCTGCCGCGTACACCCCTGCCACCCCGGCGCTGCTGCCGAAACTCATTGGAGCTGGTGCGCTTGATGTAGCCGAGGTGTGAAATAGTCACCACAACATCCTCTTGCTCAATCAGATCAGCCATGCTGATCTCATCGGCCAGGTATTGAATTTCGGTACGGCGCAGGTCGCCAAACTTCTCTTTTACTTCCAGCAGTTCATTTCTGATGATATCGAAACGCATGCCCTCATTCGCCAAAATCTCCTGCAGGTGGGCAATGAGCTTCATGATCTCGTCGTACTCCTCCTTAATCTTGTCACGCTCCATGCCGGTGAGGCGCTGCAGGCGCAGTTCCAGTACGGCCCGGGCCTGTATTTCGCTCATGCCAAAGCTGGTCATGAGGCCCTCCCGGGCTACGTCGGGTGTAGCCGAGGCCCGTATCAGGGCAATCACTTCATCCAGGTGGTCCAGTGCTATCAGGTAGCCCTGCAGGATGTGTGCCCGTTCCTCGGCCTTGCGCAGTTCGTAGCGGGTGCGACGGGTTACTACCTCGTGGCGGAAATTGACAAACTCGCTGATCAGATCCCGCAGGTTGAGAGTGCGGGGCCTGCCACGAACCAGCGCTACGTTGTTGATGCCATACGAAGTTTGTAGTTCAGTTAACTTGTACAACTGATTGATAATCACTTGTGGTACTGCGTCACGCTTCAGGTCCAGCACAATGCGGGTTCCCTCCTTCAGGTTCGATTCGTTGTTGACATTCGAGATGCCTTCAATCAACTTATCGTTTACCAACTGGCCAATCTTGTCGGTCAGCACATCGCGGTTTACCTGGTAGGGCACCTCGGTGATGATGATCTTATCGCGGCCTTTGTCGTCTGATTCTACCGTGGCTTTGCCCCGCAGTACTACCCTGCCGCGGCCTGTCAAAAAACCTTGCTTTACGCCGTCGAAGCCGTGAATAACGCCCGCCGTGGGGAAGTCGGGGCCCTTCACATACTTGATCAGCTCTTCGGCGGTGATGTCGCGGTTTTCGATGTAGGCAATGCAGCCGTCTACCACTTCGCCCAGGTTGTGGGGCAGCATATTGGTAGCCATGCCCACCGCAATACCGGCGGCACCATTTACCAGCAACTGCGGTATTCGGGTCGGAAGAACGGTGGGCTCTTCCATGCTATCGTCGAAATTGAGTTGAAAATCAACGGTTTCTTTCTCAATATCTACCAGCAGATTTTCGGCCAGCCGCTGTAGGCGGGCTTCTGTATATCGCATGGCGGCCGGGGGGTCACCATCCTGGTTGCCAAAGTTTCCTTGTCCGTCTACCAGGGTATAGCGCATGTTCCAGTCCTGTGCCATGCGCACCATGGTATCGTAAATGCTGGAGTCACCGTGCGGGTGGTACTTACCCATCACCTCACCCACTATACGGGCACTTTTCTTGAACGGCTTGCCATAGTCGAGACCAAGCTCGTTCATGGCGTAGAGTACACGGCGGTGCACGGGCTTCAGGCCATCGCGTACATCGGGCAGGGCCCTGCCCACAATTACCGACATCGAATAGTCGATGTAGGCGGTCTTCATTTGCTCTTCAATGTTGACCTGAATAACCCGGTTAAAATCGTTCGTTTCCTGCGGTAATTGCTGTTCTTCCATATCCACGTTTACAAGGGGCACAAATGTACCGGAATGGCCCCTTTTTCAGCAGAAAAAAGTGCCGCATTTACCCACAATTGGGAGTATTGACAAAATGCTGAAAATCAATTTTTTGCGAAAGCAAAAACGAAGTCAATCGGCCTGATAGAAACGCATGAAAGCAGCGCCCACCTTTTCGTACGAAAATTCGGCACCGGTTTCTGCCGCCAGCAGGGCTTTTTGTTGTGGGGTATCGGGCCGCTGCAGCGCCTCTTCCATGGCCTGCGCCAGGGCTTCGTTGTGGCGGTTGGGCACCAGCCATCCCTGGGCGGGTTGATGCAGCAGCTCCAGCATGGGCGGTATGTCCGATGCAATGACCGGCACCCCTACTGCCAATGCCTCTATGACCACGCAGCCAAATGTTTCAAAGGCAGAAAACAGGATCAGGGCTTTGCTGCGGGCTATTTCTTTTACCAGTGCAGGCTGTGGCATTTCGCTCAGCCAGTCGATTTGCTGCTGGCAGCCAAGGCTGGCGCCCAGTTGCTGCAGGTCGGGCCGGTGGGGCCCTACCATTGCCAGCCGGGCATTAGGTTGTCGGCTGGCTACCTGTGCAAACGCCCGGAGGATATAATCGGGCTGCTTTTGGGGCGAAAAAGTAGACACGTGAATCAGCTGCTGTCGGGCGGTTGTCAGTTGTTCGGCATTGAACACGCTGGTATTCACAACATTAGGTATGCGTACTACCGGCCTACCCGATAGCTGCTGCAGCCGCTGGGCCAGGTAGGCCGACCCGCCGGACACCGCCCGGGCAGCCCTCATGGCGCGGCGCCACTGCCACCGCACCCACGGGTTGGCGGCCGAAAAATTGGGGCTGGCCTCGCGGAGGTATTCGGTCCATTGCTCTGAAATGAAGTACGGAAGCTGCCAACGCCGGGCCAGGCGCTGCGCCAGCAGCGCCGCATACACCGCTATTTGGGCATGGATGAGCACCGGCTTTTCGGTAATGCCGGCCGCCAGCTGCCGCATCAGGCGAAGCTGGGTGCGAAACCGACGCCAACTATCAAGTAGTCGAATGCTAGTGGAAGGCACATGGTAATAGACCACCGTTTCGGTAAGCTGACCCAACTGGCGCTTTTCTTCCAGCACGGTGCGGGTCAACTGCCCTTTTTCATCGTGTATAAAGGCCCACACCTGCACCGGCATGTACAGCGAAACGGCCTGAGCATGGCGTTGCAAAAAATCGCCGGTCAGCGGCTCGATTTGGTTGGGGTACCAACTGCAAATCCATAAGGCATAACCATTTAGCTGCGGCATGGCTGCCAAAAGTATCATTATTTTGATGCGTATGCTGAGCCGTTTCATCCAATGGTATGCCCTGCGTTTTCGGTTTCCGCACCGCGGGCTCAAATACCTGTTAACTGCGCTGAAATGGCAGGGCATGCTGGACCACAACTTTTTGAAGCGTCTACCCAATGGGTGCTTACTCCGCTGCCAGTTGGGCGAGCATATT
>CANHEC010000415.1 GCA_947459455.1 Chitinophagaceae bacterium | reverse complement strand
TACCTCGCTTTCGAAGGCCTACGCCGACGGCTTTGAAAAAAGGATTTGACAAATGTCAAAAAAAGGGGCAGGGGCAAAGTGAATTTGACAAATGTCAAATTTTAATAAGTCGCTGAATTTCAACACTTTGCAAATTTCCGCAAAAATTACTGTTGGTTATAAAGCAAAAAAGGGGCCGATTCGGCCCTTTTTTGTGTTCCTACGTTGATGTTTCTTTACAGCAGATTCTGAAGCAAACCCCTAAACTCATTGACAAGTAGCCCCCGTCTCTCGGGGGCTTTTTCGTGCCCGGCAGGGCCGGCCGTCACTACAAAACGTTCAAATACGGTGCCAACCGGCACGTGGTGTGCCTTCGCAACCTTGGGGCCTGGCCCAAATCAGCATTTATACGGTTGTACTTCAGCGGTTTATATGTTTTATTCGTATCTCAAAAAGTTTGTAGCATGGAAATGCCCGCCGCTGAACAATGGCTATTGATGGACATCGAAACCGTATCGGCTGCCCCCGATTACCAGCAGCTGGATGCAAATTGGCAGGAGCTATGGGCCCAAAAAGTACGCTGGCAACTACCAGCTGAGGCTACAGCCAGCGATTTTTATGGGGAAAGGGCCGCTATCATGGCCGAGTTTGGCAAGGTGGTGTGCATCAGTCTCGGGTATTTTCGACAAGAGGGGAGTACCCGTCAGCTACGGCTGAAGTCGATAGCCGGGCACAATGAGAAGGAATTGCTGGAGCAATTTGTACAGGCCGTAGGACAGCTATTGACTGCCCGAAAGATCCGCATGGTGTTTTGCGGGCATAATATCCGCGAATTTGATGTGCCTTACCTATGCCGCCGGCTGCTCATCAATGGGCTGCCGCTGCCCGCCTGGCTCGATTTTCAGGCGCTGAAGCCCTGGGAGGTGCCCCTGCTGGATACGCTGCAGCTGTGGCGTTTCGGCGACTATAAGAACTATACCTCGCTGCACTTGCTGGCCACTTGTTTGGGCCTGCCATCGCCCAAAACCGATATGGACGGCAGCATGGTGGGCAAAGCCTACTGGACCGATCAGGATATCGATGGCATTGCCCGGTATTGCCAGCAGGACGTAGCCACGGTGGCTCAGGTATTGCTTCGTCTGACCGGCCAGCCGTTGCTGCAGCCGGCGCAAATAGTAAGCACATAATCATCCCTGATATCGGAGCTACAAAACAAACGGAGTCCCCGCCTTGGAGGACTCCGTTTGCTTTTGGGCAAGGAGGGGATCTTGCTATTGAGGCAGTAGCAGGTAGGGCAGCGCCGCCTCTTTGTACTGCCGGTTAAATGCCGGGATATCATTTTCCAGCAGTTGCTGCAGTTGGCCTCGGTGTTGCTCCCAAATGGCCATTAGCTGGGCAAAGCGCTGCAAGTGGCCAGCCGGCACCCGTGGCTGAGTAGCATTTTCCATACGGCCACGCAGGTCCAGCATTTCAGCACTCAGCTGGTTATAAAAGTTGATTACGTCCTGAAAGGTTTCCTGCCGGGTGGTAATGATCTGCTGTTGCCAGGTGTCGATCTTTTTAACCAGTTGAGCGGCGGCCTCCAGCAAGGCTTTTTTGCTGAGGTCCTGCTTCAGCAGGGTTGGTAGCTCTTCCAACTGCTTTTTGGCGCTGCGCAGCCGGGCTACCTGCGTATGCATGCTGGTCACGGCTTCATCTATGGCGTTGGCCAGTCGGTATTGCTCGTTAAAGGCCATTTGCTCATCGGTTTTTAGCAAGGGTGAAGGCAACATGCTAAGCTGGGTGGAAACACTATCGGCACCCAGACGTAGCACAACCTGGTATTGGCCCGGCGGCATAACGGCTCCGCGATAATCGGCATTCAGAAACTGGCCTTTTACACCGGGGAGGGTATGCTGGCGCAAATCCCAGCTGATGCGGTGCAAGCCGGCAGTAGTGGCCAGCAGTGGCGCAGCAGCCGGGCCGCCGGCGTAACCGGCTATCTCATTTTCATCCTTTTTGCTGCTGTAGCGGCGCAAGGTTTTGCCGGCAGCGTCCTTTATTAGTATTTCCAGCGTGGCCGAATCGGCTTTGGTGGGTAGATAATAATATAGGATAGCACCCTCGGGTGGGTTGGCACCCAACGCCGGGCGGCTACGGCCGGGCCAGCCATTACGAATGGCAGTTCCGCTGCTAAACAGGGTAGGCTTGGCAGGTACTGCCCCGGCCATTTGGCGCAGCGGCGTCACATCGTCCAGTATCCAAAAGGCGCGGCCCGAGGTGGCAGCCACCAGGTCGTTGTCTTTTACGGCCAGATCTGTGATGGCCACCACTGGCAGATTTAGCTGAAAGGGCTGCCAGTTTTTGCCATCGTCGTGGCTCAGGTACATGCCACGTTCGTTGCCTGCATACAGCAGGCCGGGGCGCTTATTGTCTTCGCGTACCACCCGGCAAAAATCGTTGGCCGCCATACCGGTAGTTACCAGTTGCCAGTTGCTGCCATAATCGGTAGTCAGGTATACAGCCGGCGAAAAATCGTTGAATTTGTTCCGCGTAGCCACTACCCAAGCCTTACCGGGCTGATGGGCCGACACCTCGATGCTGTTGATGAGTGTTTCGCCTGCACCCGGGGGCGTTACATTCGTCCAGTTGCTGCCGCCGTCGCGGGTCAGGTACACCAGGCCATCATCGCTGCCGCTCCACCATTCGCCACGGGTTATTTTCGATGCCGCCAGGTAGGCAATGGTATTGTAGACTTCGCCGCCTGCCCCTTCATTGGTATAGGGGCCACCGCCATCGCCATGTTTGGTGCTGTCGTTACGGGTAAGGTCGGGGCTTATGGCTGTCCAGCTTTGTCCGCCATCGGTGCTGCGCAGTACTCTATTGCCGGCGTGCCAATTTGTGCGTGGCTCAAAAGGATCGGCCACAATAGGCGCATTCCAATTGAAGCGGTAGGCCTGCTTAGCTGGGGGTACTGCCAGGCCAATGGTGGGACTGGCCATGATGTCCTTGGTCGATTGCAGGTCGCGGTCCAGCACCTCTATGTTCCCCTGATAGCTACCGCCATATACTTTCTGCGGGTTATTCGGGTCAAAGGCCAGGAAAGCGCTTTCGCCGCCGGGCCCAAAGGTCCACTGTTGCCAATCTACTTCGCCCAAAGGGCTGGCGCTGGGCACAATGACGGCCGTATTGTCTTGCTGGCCGCCGTATAGGTGGTACGGGTAGCGATTATCGGCAATGACCCGATAGAATTGTGCCGTCGGCTGGTTTTGCTGGGTGCTCCAGCTTTTACCACCGTTAAACGATATGTTGGCGCCACCATCGTTGCTGTTGATCATCCGCTGGTTGTTCTGCGGGTCTATCCACAGCCAGTGGTTGTCGCCGTGTGGCGTGGGCAGGTT
>CANHEC010000414.1 GCA_947459455.1 Chitinophagaceae bacterium | reverse complement strand
TTGAGATTGCGGCAGGCGAAATGGCCATGCCAAAACAACGCGGCTTTTTCTCTCAGTTGGGCTTCGCTGTGCACCATTTCATCCAGCCACAGCAGGTTCAGGCTTCGGATGGCTGCCCGGCTTTGCTGCTGGCGTTGTTGGCGCTGGGTGGTCATTTCATCTTTCGGGGTAGCACTTATCTGGCCAAATTGGCCGATGCCATTTATGAGCCCATCCACCGCATTGGCCGCTGCACGTATGGGAAAGGGCAATTTGGCTGATGCCGTCAGAAATGCTTCGAAATAGGTATCAGCATCAAAAGCGCCGTCATTTCTCAACATGGAAGCGGTAGGGCCAAAGCCCGCCCGCCAATAAAAGTGGTTGAATTTGTTCATGCCTTTAAACGATATAGGTCGCTGCTCGGATTAGACGTTGTTTACCAGCACACGTTTAAGATAGGCGAATAAAATAGCGGATGATTGCTACTGGCCACCCTTATTCACAGTATGGGCATATCTGTAGCTACTTTACCTGATTGGCAGGCAATAGTTTTATGCCACTGAAGCCCCATTGCGACAAACCCAACTGTATCAGTTCTCTCCTTTTTTGTGTGAAATGATAGCTTGCCCACTGTTGAAGTCGGCAGTGCCATTCTATCCAATGCAAATCAGCAGGATGAATACTGGGAAATGATTTCGCTGATAGCGCAACGCATTTTATTCAGGGTGTTTGTCAGAATCAGCTAACGGCTCTCCACCTCGGTGGGGGCCGTTCTTTTTTTGGCGTAGTGTTCATTCATTGCATAGTACTAAGGGCACAAAAGAAAAGTGGAGCAGATCAGGATCTGCTCCACTTTGTTGTAATTGACAGTGGTGCTGCTTTAAAGCTTTTGCAGTTTCATGGTTTCGTTCAGCTGCGCACCTTTTACGCTCAGTTGGTACAGTCCGGCAGGCAGGCTGCTCAGGTCTATGCTAATGGTATTATCGCCACGGCGAACACCGGTGCGATTTGATTTTACCACGCGGCCACCGGCATCGGTCATTACCCACTGCAGCGTTTCGTCTGCATTGGCAAACACGCTGAGTGTTACCTGGTTGCGGGCCGGGTTGGGGTACATGCGTACAATGTTGGCAGCGGCACCGCGTACAATGCTTACCACGGTAGAGTACACATACTTGCCATCCAGGTCTTTGAGGCGCAGGCGGTAGAAGAATTTATTGGCACTGCTGGCGGCTGCACCAGCATCTATAAACTGGTAGGCTACTTCTGTAGCACTGTTGCCTTTCGCTTTTACAAAGCCAATCGATTCAAAACTGCGGCCATCTGTGCTGCGCTCCACATCAAATCCGGCAGCATTGTCTTCGGTGGCGGTGGTCCACTGCACCAGGCCCTGATTGGCCAGCCAGCTGGCTTTCAGGTTTTTGATACTGATGGGCAGCAGCGGGGCACTGTTATTGGCTACAAAAAAGGTGCTGAAGCTTGGAACATCTGCAGTGATGACATAGCCGGTACCGAAAGTTGCAACAGATTCGGTAAGGCTACTTGCTACGCCCGCTACATTTGTTTGGCAGGTATTGGTACCATTTCTGAAAATGCCAAGCTGGCTGGGTGCCGAAATACCGCTGGCAAAACCTGCCGAGTTGGTGGCTGTACGAAGTGCATTGTATTCAGCAGCAGTAAGGTAGAATCGGATCCGGGCTGGCTGACCTACGGCCGGTTGAGAAGCGACTGAAATGGTAATATTTCGATCGAGGTACAGGCGTCGTGCTGCGTCTTCGCGTACGGTGCCACTGTGCTTGTAGATGCTGGCGGTCACGTTGCCAAGGTTGTTCCCCTCTCCGTTCACTTCAGCAACAATGTTGCCTTCGTCATCAGTGATAGGCACCCAAATACTATTATTAGTACTGGTGATACTGGTGCTGTTAGCCGCTATACACGTGTTATTTGTGCCTGCGGCAATCGATATAAAGCTTGGGATGGTGCTGGCGCCGCCGGCGTCTTCGGCATAGCCTTGAAATGTGTAGCGAATAACTTGTCCTTGATCAGGACTTGCAAAAGTGCTGCCAATGGTTGGCCCTGAAGTACTCCCTGTGCCATCCACCGAGGCAAAGATGGTCCGTCCATCGGGGCTAATGGCGATATCTCGGTAGCGATTCTGAGTTACAAAAATTGTTGCAGTGTCAAAACCATTAATTGCTGCAATCGAGGAGCCATCAGCACTAAGCTTCTGGCGCATTATGTATCCTTTTTTGAGCGAAGCCAGCAGGACAGAGTTTTTCCAGCCGGGTATGGCGCTGCTGGTGTATACATCTATACCAGAGGGGGCTATGGATGGCCAGTCGGCATTGCCGGGGTTGTAAAAGTATAGGTTGCGAACACTGCTGTTCCGTACCGTCAGTGAGGGGAAGGGGTCGGTTGGTGCAGTAAATGGAAGATTAGGTGCCGCAAAGTAGGAATAGATGGGGTTGGTGTAGTTTGTGAGACCAGCTGCGTTTGTTACTTCATTTACAATAAACGGCAAACTGGTGGCTGTGCCGCCTTGCGTGGGGTTACGGTTTCCTGCGCTCGGATTGGTATACGGGCTGTGAGAGGTAGCTGCATGCGTATTGTTATAGTTTCCATCGGCAAAGCCTTGCACCAATGGGTGCCCGTAGTTGCGAGCTGGTTCTAATACGTTAAGTTCATCATCGCTCATAGCACCGTGCGAGGCTCCGTAGAGCCTGCCATTAGCAAAAGCCAGCCCTTGCACATTCCGGTGGCCAATGTTCTAAACAAATGATTGAGTAACCGGGATTGCTTCACCTGAGTTGTAGGGATTTAAGTTTGGTATCCATTGCTGTGCAGGAAGCGGATCATTATCTGGCTCCAGGTTTATCCGAAGGATTTTTCCCTCGAGTGAACTGAGATTCTGAGAGTTCACCGTTCGTGCTACGTTGGAGAATTGACCTGCACCCATATCGCCAACCGCGTAGAATAGAAAGTCTTGTCCTCCCCAGGGTGCGATAATCATGCGACCGCTATTGTGATCGCCGCTACCAGGTATGTTCGTAATGATTTGCACGGGCGATTCAAGCGCTGCTGTTGCGGTGTTCCATGTAAACCGAACGATGCTGGTACTGAAGTTTTGACCGCTTGTATAGCTCCTTACATATGCCAGGTAAACAAAGTTTTTGGGGTCGGTCGGTGCCAGAAATTGTGGATGCAGCGCCAGCCCCATCATACCACCCTGTGGCCATGGGTTCGCAGAGGTGGCAAAGTTGCGATTTAGGCCACTAAATTGAGTCGCGGACTGCGATAGGTCGAGCACTACCCGGTTGCCGCCATTTGTGGGGTGGATTTTACGAATTCGATAGTTTCTGTTTTCAGTAATCCAAAGCGAGTC
>CANHEC010000413.1 GCA_947459455.1 Chitinophagaceae bacterium | reverse complement strand
TGCAGCAAATAAAACTGCATTACCCCAAGCTGCCGGTACTGGTATTGAGTGTGTACCCCGAAGATCAATATGGAATAAGGGCACTGAAGGCCGGTGCCAGTGGCTACATGACCAAAGGTGCTGCCCCTGAAGAGTTGGTACAGGCCATTCATACACTGCTATTAGGCCGTAAGTACATCACACCGGCTGTGGCCGAAAAACTGGCTTCAGTATTTGACAGAGAAAATGACCGGCCACCGCATGAACTGCTGTCAGATCGGGAGTTTGAAGTATTCAAACACCTTGCTCAGGGCAAATCAGTATCTGAAATTGCCGCTGCCGCAAACCTGAGTGTGACAACCATTAGCACCTACAGGGCACGCATCCTGATGAAAATGAACATGAAAACAAACGCCGATATAACGGTGTACGCAGTAGAAAAGAAACTGGTTTAGGAGGACGCATTTTGTATCTTTTTGAGCAGGCCGGCCCTTGTAGCAACCTTGGCCGGCCTTTTTTTGCGGTGGTTTGCGCCGCTGCTGTAGCGGCCCTACTACAGGCAGTTGTAGCAAATGGGTACAGCAGCATCGTAGTTACTACTATTTTATGTGCCTTTCGGGATTAGTTTCTTTGTAAAGGCAATGTAAAAACAGATGATGGCTGGATAGCAAGGAAATAGCGGATACGCATGGCTGGAAAATGCGCATCTGTAAATGGAAAGTCGGAATAAGTAATAGCAAGAACAGAGCAATGTGGTGAGCTGCGTGGGCTGAGATGAAAGGCTGGATGAAAAGTAACAACAAAAGCCGCGTAGTAGCTGATAGAAAGCCGTGAAGACAGGAGCCGGCTCACCGCATTCTTTTGCTGGCATTTATCAGAAGGGCACGAAAGCAAATTGCCGTAATTATTCTTTCAACTTCGATAGCAGGCACGCACTTGGCCCAGCGCAACAATGCATACCCGCACTTCGTGCAAACCACAGATTATGAAAAAGAGAATGTTGGAACTGCTGATCGATGCCATTGATTGGCTGGCAGGCGGCGCAATTGTTGTAGCACCCCGGCCGGTTACCGAGCCGGTGAAAGTTCGCCGCTATCGCTGGTAGAAGCAGTGGCATCATGCGATATTACCAAGCCAGTGCAAGCGCCGAAAAAATTGGACTGACGAAATACCTGTTTCAAGTGGGATTTGGTGAGTGGTGAAAGCCCCCTTCTGGAAATCAGAACGGGGCTTTTCAATTGATTTTCATTTATTAACACATCTACGAGAGATATGAAATGATGAAGTCGGGGCACAGATTGATGAAACAAAAATTACTAAAAGTTATATTTTTTGAGAACTTGAATGATTCCTGAATACCTCGGTTTCAGGATGCTGTATTAACCCTCATTCTTGTTCTAATGAAGCAGCCAAAATCGTCGTTGCCCAAGCAGCAGACTGACACTGCCACGACGCCTGACCAGCCACATGCGCATGAATCTCAACAATCGGTTGGTTCTAATCTGAATATTATAGCCGTTGGTGCCTCGGCCGGTGGGCTGGAGGCCCTCCAGGAGTTGCTCTCAAATTTGCCCGTTTTACCCTCCAGCTGTATTGTGGTGGCCCAACACCTGAGTCCCAGCCATAAAAGCATGCTGGTACATCTGCTGAGCCGCGAATCGAAGATGGTGGTGAGAGAAGCAGAGAACGGTGCCGTACTCGAACCCAATCAGGTATACATCACACCGCCTGATAAAGACATCACCCTCTCAAACGATCGCATACAACTGAGTCGTCCATCGGCCAACGTAGGCCCCAAGCCAAGTGTAGATGTGCTGCTGCATTCGGTAGCTCGTGAGTACGGCCGTCGGGTCATCAGCATTATTTTATCAGGCACCGGCAGCGATGGCGCATCGGGGGTAGTAGCCGTAAAGAATCATGGCGGCTTTGTGGTAATACAGGAGCCGGATACTGCCAAATACAGTGGGATGCCCATTTCAGCTATCAATACCGGCGTGGCTGACGCTGTGATGGCACCCGAAAAAATGGGCGACGAAATACTCGATTACTTGTCAAATCCGGGTCAAATCCGGGGAAAAGCGGCCGCCAGTATTCCAGCCGATGGTACTGCTATCGAAAAGATTTTGAGGATATTGAGCAATCGAACTGGCACAGATTTCTCGAATTATAAGCCGGCTACCATCCGCAGGCGCCTTGAAAAGCGTCTCAGTATGCTCAATCTTTCTTCGCTGGAAGATTATCTGAAACTGGTAGAGAAGAATAGTCGTGAGGTAGATGAGATGTTTAATATGATTCTCATTGGGGTTACTACGTTTTTCCGTGATACAGAGGCGTTTTTTAAGCTGGATGCTTACCTGCGAAAGCTTATTCAAACAAAGTCTTCCAGAGATGCAGTACGTATTTGGGTGCCAGGCTGCTCTACCGGCGAAGAGGCATACAGCCTCGCTATTTTGCTTAATCGCATACTGCGTGAGCAAAGTAGCCGCTTGAATGTGCAAATATTTGCCACTGATATTGATGAGACAGCCGTGACGGTGGCCCGAAAAGGCGTGTACTCTGAGCAGTCGGTAGAGGGCGTGCCGCCTGAAATACTAGATCAGTACTTTGTAAAAAAGGGGAAGGATTACGAACTGATAAAATCAGTTCGCAGCATGGTGCTTTTCAGTAAACACGACGTTACCCGCAACCCGCCTTTTCTGAAGCTGGATCTGATTTCCTGTCGAAATCTGCTGATCTATTTCGGAGCGGCATTACAGCAGCAGGTCATACCGATTTTTCACTATGCTTTAAATGCTGATGGGTATCTTTTTTTAGGGAAGTCGGAAACGGTGGGACAGTTTGCAGATTTATTTGCGACGCTGGATGGAAAGAACAAGATCTTTCAGCGAAAGCGGGGCAGCAATATTCACGCCATTAAGTTTTCGGCATTCAAAGCTCAGAAGCAACTGTTGCCACAAACACCTGTACGGAAATTGCGCACTGAATACAGCATTCCGGAACTGGTAAAAGAAACGATCTTCAACACTTTTGACCATCCGTATGTGGTGGTCAATGACCAGTTTGATGTGCAGGCGATAAACGGTGATGTACGGCTTTTCATGACCCTGCCGCAGGGTGCGCTGCAGGTCAATTTATTCAAAATGATCAATCAGGAGCTTCAAATTGAGCTCCGTAGTGTGCTTTCGAAAGCTATTAAAGGACGGGAATCGGTGCGCAGTGGTATTCGCAAATTCGAATTGTTTGGTGGCAGCTATTTTACCCGCCTTACTGCCAAGCCATTGTTGTACAGCGAGGCTTCCGATGATTTGTACCTAATCATTTTTGAGCTGCTCGATTTGGAGGATTACATCGCAAAAGGATCGGAGGCAGGTACAGGCCAGCAAACCAAT
>CANHEC010000412.1 GCA_947459455.1 Chitinophagaceae bacterium | reverse complement strand
GTGTAAAGCCCTTATAGGTAAAGGTGTTGCGCAAACCACCCTGATGCAACGGCAGGCGGGTCGGGCCAATGATAACCCGATCACGCAACTGTGTCAGGTAGGTAAGGTTGCCCAGGGTATCGTACCACATAGGGCGGCCGGTAGCAGCGTTTACACCGGCATAGCGCTGGGTAAACAATACACCCACAGGCTCACCTACACGGATGCTGGGATCAGATGGCAGGATCTTGTTGCCAGCATATAGTTCGCGAACACGCTGCTTGTTGAAAGCATATACAAAGTTCACGTTCCAGTTGAAGTCACCGGCACGCTTGGCTTTGAAAACATCACCACCCAGGGTCAGTTCGATACCGCGGTTTTCAAGGCGGCCAATGTTGGCTGCAATGCTACCGAAGCCGGTAGTAGACTGCAACGGCTGACCCAGCAGTACGTCACGAGACTGTTTGTCGTACACTTCAATAGCACCAGTAATCCGGTTGTTGAAGAACGCGAAGTCCATACCGACGTTTGCAGTGGCATTGGTTTCCCAGCGCAAATCGGCATTGGCCAGCTGCGAGTACGCAATACCTGAACCACCGTTGTAGATACCGCCACCGCCGAACAGGCCACGACCGTCAAAGTTGCCAATCTGGTCGTTACCAGTAGTACCGTAGCCAACGCGGAACCGCAGTTGCGAAACTACTTTCGAATTGCGCAGGAAGGCTTCGCGGTCCATATTCCAGGCAGCCTTTACACCATAAAACACACCGTATTGGTTATTTACACCAAAGCGGCTTGATCCGTCGTAGCGGGCAGTAACACCCACACTATACTTACGATCGAAGCTATAGTTAGCCGAACCAAACACGGCATTGCGGCGGAAGCCGGTGAAAAATTCGCCGATAGAAACCGGGTTAGCAGCGTTATCGAGGCTGGTGAACTGGAAGGTGGGGAAGCCATCACCAGTTGCACTTACGCCTGATTGGTTTTCCTGACGATATTCAAAACCAACCACACCATCTACAGTGTGCTTTTCACCAAACGATTTGTTGGCACTCAATGTGGTGAACAGGTTGATGTTGGTGTTCCAGGCGCTCTGTACCGATACCAAACCTCGGCGGGCAAAGGCATCAGGCGTACGGGCATCACGTACGTTTTTGCCCTGCACCAGGCGATAGTCCAAACCAGCAAATGCGCTGTAGGTCAGCCAGGGCAGCAGCTTGTAGTCGGCACGGAAATTACCCACCAATTGGTTGGTACGTGTATAGCCGCTGTTCCAGTCATTTACAGCAATGACATTTTGGTTCAATACGCCGATGAGCGAAGCGGGGCTTCCGCTAGGCACACCGTAGTAGGTGCCATCGGGATTGAATACCGGGTTTACAGGCAAAATGGCCGAAGCCGAGAAGGCCGGGCTACCCAGGAAAGATCCGTCGGTAGCAAAGGGGTTTTGCTGCTCGAAGGTGCTCAGGTTGATGCTGGTGCTAAAAGTAAGTTTATTGGTAGCCTTGTTTTGCAGGTCAATCTTCATAGCACTACGCTTAAAGTCGGCCTTGGTTACAAAGGTTTCCTGCTTTTGGTGGCTCATGCTCACCCGGAAAGTGTTCCGGTCGTTACCGCCACTGGCGCTCAGTTCGTAGCTGGCTATGTTACCGTTTTGGAAGGCAAAGTCCTGCCAATCGGTAGTAGTCAGTGCACGGGCAGCAGAGTCAACCTGTGCAGCGGTGAATCCGTTGGCACCGGGTACCCGGTATTCGCCCAATACAGTACGACCTACAGCCAGGTTATCGAAAGGCAGGTTGTTTTGGCGGCCTACGGCTTCTGCCCGCAACTGAAACAGCTCCTGGCTATTCACCATGTCAAGACGCTTCAGCGGTGTTACCTGACCAAAGTATACGTTGGCTGTAAACTTGGTTTTGCCTGCTTTACCCTTTTTAGTGGTTACAATTACTACGCCATTTGCAGCGTTCGAACCGTAAATGGCAGCCGAGGCAGCATCCTTCAGGATGTCGATCGACTCAATATCATCAGGGTTCAAAAAGGCCAGCGGGTTGGCTTGGGTAAAGGCGGCATCATTACGGGTGTTCAGCTGCACACCATCCACAATCCACAGCGGTTGGTTACCTGCGTTAATAGAGCCTTCACCACGAATCCGCACGTTGATAGCACCACCAGGGATACCGTTGTTAGCCTGTACCAACACACCCGCAGCTTTACCCTGCAGGGCACGGTCCAGTGAAGCGTTCGGCACGTTTTCAAGCTGTGCCGCCCGTACAGTGGAGATAGCGCCGGCTTCATCGCGTTTGCGGCGGGTCTGATAACCTACCACTACCACTTCATCCAGGCCATCGCCTGAGGCGCTCAGGTTTACTGTAAATGAGGTGCTGCTTCCGATGGTTACTTCTTTGGAAGCCTTACCCACAAAAGACACAACAAGTGTACGTGCGTTGGCAGGCACGCTCAGGGTAAAAGAACCGTCGGCTTTGGTTGTCGCTGCCAGGCTAGCCTGACCCTTCACCGCCACGGTAGCGCCCTCTAATGGAGCACCATTCTCATCGGTCACTTTACCGCTCAGGGTTCGGTTTTGTGCTATTAGCTGCATCATTGCAACCAAAAGGCACAACACCAGCAGTGCTGTTTTTCTCATAGCGTTCATTAATTGGTTAAAAAATTCACGAATTAGATGCCTTCTTCATCAAATCCTTGCGAGGAATTTTTTGTTGAAGGCCGCCAAATTTAAAGTGCTACAACATATGATTAACAATTAGGTTAAAATGCTGCATAGGCTGAAAGCACTCTTTTGTTATAACCGTTGGTTATTGTCGGGCACAAATAGGGCTATCCGCCGCACCCGGCCCGTCCGCCGGTCAGCCTTTTGCCGACCGACCATTGCGCAGCAGGGCCAGCATCATTACCGGCAAAAACACCAGGTTGGTAACGGTGGCAATGAGCAGGGTGAACGACGTGAGCCACCCCAGGGCGAACGTACCGCCAAAACTGCTGGCCATGAAGATGACAAAGCCTGCTACCAACACCAGTGACGTATATATAATGCTGATACCCGTGTGCCGGATGGTAGCCGTGGTGGTGGCCAACACATGGTGGTGATGCGTGGGCAGCTCCTGTTTGTAATTTACCAAAAAGCGAATGGTGACATCGATGGCAATACCCAGCGCCACGCTGAACACCAGCACGGTAGATGGCTTAAGGGCTACGCCGGCCCAGCCCATGATGCCGGCCGTCATGATGAGCGGAATGACATTGGGAATGAGCGAACACAGCAGGATGCGCCACGACCTGAACAGGTACAGCATGGTCAGCGCTATGAGCAGGAAAGCCCAAAAAATACTTTCCTTGAGCCCATTGATGATGAAGCGGCTGCCTTCGAGGTAGGTAACTG
>CANHEC010000411.1 GCA_947459455.1 Chitinophagaceae bacterium | reverse complement strand
GGTTATCGGCGTGTATAAAAGGTGCCAGTTCGTCGGCCGCCGTGTTGAAATCGGGGCCCATGTTTTCGGCCCGGCCCCAGGTGCCATTAGGCTGGCGGCGGCTCAGGTACAGGTCTTTGCCACCATAGCCGCCGGGGCGGTTGCTGCTGAAGTACAGGATCTGTTTATCGGGGCTCAGGGTGGGGCTGCTTTCCCAAAAATCTGTGTTCACAGCCGGGCCGAGGTTAAAGGGTTCGCTCCATCCATCGGGTGTGGCGTAGCAGATGTACAAATCGAAATCGCCATAGCCTTCGTTGGGAAAATTGCCGGCAAACACGAGCCACTCGCCATCCTGCGAAATGATGAGGCCGCCTTTGGCTACCCGCTCATTCAGCGTGCCCTGTAGCAGCCCCGAGCGGCGGTAGCTGCCCTGCTGGCGCTGACTGCTGAAAAAATCTTCGCGAATACCATCGCCGCGGCGGGTAAATACCAGCACACTATCGTCGATGGTGAACGAGGGGTAATACTCGCTTCGTGGCGAGTTGACACTATCGCCCAGGTTTTGCGGATTGAAGCTGCCGGCGGTGCGCTGCAGCGCTGCCAGGTGGGCTACGGCAAAGCGGTAGGTACCCTGCCTGAACTCACCACTTTTGCGGCTGCGGCTGTCCAGGTTAGGAATGGCCAAAAAGCGGTTGACTTTTTCCAGCGCTTCTGCAAAGCGGCCCAGGCCCGCCAGGTTGATGCTCCATGGCAGGTACATATCGCGGCTGTAAATGCTGTCCAGTTCAAAGGCTTTGCGGTAGTAAGCATCGGCGCTATCGTATTGCTTTTGCTGGCCGCAGGCGCCGGCCAGGCTCAGCCAGGCATCTACAAACCGCGGGTCTGTTTTCAGGGCGGTGTGCAGCAGGCGCTTGCCAGCCTCCATGTTGCCATCGCGTAGCTGATCAATAGCTCCGCTGTACACAAACTGCAGCTTGCTGCTCACCTTCTCGGGGTCGTACCATTGCCCGCTGGCAGCCAGTGCCAGCAAGCAGGCCATGCCTATGCCAATCAAATACCTCATGCTTGGGCCAATTTAGCAGGTTTTGCGTTAAGGGGGTGTTAGTAGCTACAGCACATCCTGTGCATGGCACAAGCTGATAGCTGGTTGCACAGCCACATGCTTTTTTCCATTCCATCAGGCACTGAACAGCAAAAATCTTAATTTGTCCTTCCATCTGAGCGTGTATGGAACCAACACTACCAACTGCTGCTGCCACTCCGGCCAAGGCCGTCACTGCCAGGCCAGTGCCTGCCGGGCGTGAGCCACGATTGCAATCGGGCATTGCACCCGTATCCACACCGCTCAGCACCGATCAGCTGATTCATTTACTCAAGCGGACCCTGTTCGGTTGCAGCCATGCCGATGTCAACCATTTTGCTGGAAAGCCGCTGGCCGCGGTGGTAGATGAACTGCTGACCGTGCCCGGTACCAGCAGCACGGTGCCGGTAAAGACCTATACACCCAATGCAGCTACCACGCCAGCTACCGACCCCGACTGGCAAGTAGCGGCGGGCCAACCCTGGGTAACGGTGCATACCAACGATGGTAGTGTGAATGGTGGACGCCGCAACTCATTTAAGGCATGGTGGTTTGGGCAGCTGGTGCAGCAGCAGCGCCACCTGCAAGAAAAGATGGTGCTGTTTTGGCACAACCATTTTGCCACCGAGACAAATGACATTGGCAACGGCATTGCCTGCTACAAGCACAATGTGCTGTTGCGGCAAATGGCGCTGGGCAACTTTAAGCAACTGGTGAAAGCGGTAACGCTGGACCCTGCGATGCTGCGCTACCTGAATGGCGAACGCAACACCCGCACTGCGCCCGACGAAAACTATGCCCGCGAACTGCAGGAACTGTTTACTCTGGGCAAGGGGCCCGGCAGCCAGTATACCGAAGAAGATGTGAAGCAGGCCGCCCGGGTGCTGACAGGTTTCCGGGTCAACTACACCGATGTCACTTCGTTTTTTGATGCGACCCGGCACGATACGGGCAACAAGACCTTCAGCGCTTTTTATGGCAACCGTACCATTGCCGGCCGCACCGGGGCCGATGGTGCCAAAGAACTGGACGACCTGCTGGATATGATTTTTGCGCAGCAGGAAGTAGCCCTGCACATGGTACGCAAACTATATCGCTGGTTTGTGTACTACGATATAGATGCGCAGGCCGAAGCCGACGTGATAGTGCCACTGGCCAATATTTTCAGAGCAGCGCAGTACGATATAAAGCCGGTGCTGCGGGCACTGCTGATGAGCGAACATTTTTTTGATCCGCAAAACATGGGCTGCATGATCAAGAGCCCGCTGGATCTGGTAGTGGGCGCTGTACGTGAGTTTCAGGTGCAGTTTCCGCCAGCTACCGATTTTGCGGCCAACTACACCATGTGGAACTGGCTGCATACCAATGCGGCCAACCAGCAGCAAAACCTGGGCGACCCACCCGATGTAGCCGGCTGGAAAGCCTACTACCAGGAACCGCAGTACTACGAAATCTGGATCAACAGCGATACCCTGCCCAAGCGCAACCAGTTTACCGATACCATGATTATCAACGGGTATACCCGCAATGGTTTTACCATTCGGTTCGATCCCATTGCGTTTGCACGCCGCCTGCCCTCGCCCGAAAATCCGAACCTGCTGATCACCGATTCGCTGCAGTACCTGTACCGCATTGGCCTGAGCGCCGCTACCCGCCAGCAAATCAAGCGGGATATTTTGCTGAGTGGCCAAAGCCTTGATCACTACTGGACCGATGCCTGGAACCTGTACATAGCCAACCCCACCGACAGCATGGCGCTGGCTGCTGTACGCAACAGGCTGCGCAGTCTTTATCAATACCTGATGAACCTGGCCGAGTATCAATTGGCATAGCCTTGCCGCAATTTGTCAGCATATGAAGCGTCGTTCATTTTTACAACAGGGTTTGCAAGGCATTACGTTGCCGGCGTTACTAGGCGGCTTTTCGGTAAAAGCCTTTGGCGAAGCCAGCCCATTCTTCGACATGTTTGGCCTGGCCGAAGACACCGACCACGTACTGGTGCTGGTGCAGCTGAATGGTGGCAATGATGGATTGAATACCCTGATACCGCTGGACCAATACAGCCTGTACAATGCAGCCCGCAGCAATATTGCCATTCCTGAAAGCAGGGTGCTGGCACTGGCAGGGCAAAAAGCGAGTGGCCTGCACCCCAGCATGACCGGCATGCAGGCGCTGTACAACGAGAGCAAGATGGCCATTGTGCAGGCAGTGGGCTATCCGGCGCCCAATTTTTCGCACTTCAGGGCTACCGATATCTGGATGAGTGGCAGCGATAGCAACCAGTTTGTAAATACAGGTTGGGCGGGCCGTTATCTCCATCAGTTTT
>CANHEC010000410.1 GCA_947459455.1 Chitinophagaceae bacterium | reverse complement strand
GCAAAAACTATGGCAGCCGCTGGGCATGGAAAGCGCCGCCACCTGGAACATCGACAGCCGCCGGCACCAGCAGGTGCGGGCCTTTTGCTGCCTCAATGCCACGGCCCGCGACTTTGCCAAACTGGGCCGCTTGTACCTGGAAAATGGTGAGTGGAATGGTAAACAGCTGCTAAGCCCGCAGTGGATACACGCCAGCACCGCTACCGATACCATGATCAGGTACAATGGCTACCGCAACCAGTGGTGGGCCGCCGCCAACCGGCACTATTTTACCGACTCGGCCGAGGCGGCCCGCTTTGCAGCCGGGGTCACTGTGAAAAAAGCGCTGATGGCCTACAACAATCGGCAGGGGAAGCGCCAGTACCGGGTAGACCGCTGGACGGGTGCCTACCACGCCGAAGGCATTTTGGGCCAGTACGTGTATGTGCACCCCAGCAATCGGGTCATCATAGTACGGCTGGGCTACTACTGGCAGCACCCGCAGTTTGGCGCCGAAGATTTCATTTACAGCGTAGGCGATCAGCTGAAGTAAAAGCCGCTCATCGGGCCACCGGTATGTGCCGGTCGAAAAACACCTTTACAGCTTCGTTCCATTGGCTGTAGGCCTCTTTGCGGGTACGGTTCAGCTGTTCATTGGTGGCATTGTAAGCGTTGATGGCATTGTTCACGTCTTTGATGGCGGCATTGTATTTGTCTACCTGTGCTTTGTCACGCTGTGCATCGCGGTCGCCCTCAAACTGTTGCTTCAGCCTGTCAAATGCCTCCTGCTTGGTATAAAAGCTGCTGTACTCCGCTGCCTTTTCTGCTTGCATCTTAAAAAACTGCATGGCCCGGCGCAGGCTGTTGGTGAGGCTGGCATCGCCGTGATAGCTCTTGGTAGTATCCAGTACTGCCAGCCCTTCTTCGGCAAACTGCTTCATAGCGCTGCGGGCCTGCTCCAGCCCTTTCACATCTTTTTTACCAAGTGCTTCTACCATGTCTTCATTCATCAGGTCGCACTTAAAAAACAGCAGGAACATACGATCGTAATAGCTGGTCACTTCCGAAATCTTGTCCATCTGATTGTCCAGCTCACTGGTGCTTTCCTGCAAAATGATATTGTGGTTGGCTGCGAATCGCTTCAGCGAATTGCTCAGGCTATCGCCACCGGCTTTCATTTTTTCGCTCACCTTCTCCCGAAACAGCAGGTAGGCTTCCATCTTATCGTAGCTCTGCTCGGCGATGTCTTTCATGTTCACCATTTTCGAAAAATCCTCGTTCAGGTTGTAGTCGAGCAGTTTGAGGTAAGCGGCGGTACTGTTGTGCAGGCTGCGGTCCGATTTGTAGTAGGGTATCTCGGCCAGGCTTTGGCGGGCCGTGGTCACCTGGTTAATCAGTTCCTGGCGCTTCCGCTCGGCTTTCCGCGGGTTGTCGCTATGGGCCAGTACGCTCTGGTACTCCACATACTTCTTGTTCAGCGCCACCATTACCTTGTTAAACTGATCGAGGATGGTGCCGGGCGTTACATCTTGCGCCCATGTTTGCGCCAGCATGCACAGGCCGGCCATGGTCAGCAGTAGGTGCTTCTTCATGTTGTCTAGCAGTTATTGGTTCTTGTATTGGTTTATTTCTTTTCGATCCAGCGCTGCAGCAGCAGGTAGGCCTGCCGTATATAGTCGTCTTCAGCCATTTCTTCTATCAGCGCTTCGTCCATCTCCTTGTGGTACAGGTCTATTTCATTGAAGCCGGCATCCTGCCGCGAGTTGCGCACCTGGTAGGGTGCTTTTACCACGGGGGCTGCTGTAGCGTAGGTATCGCTGGCCGTGGCTTTCCACCACTGGTTGAAAGCAGCCAACTGCAGGGGCACCTGGTACTGGTGGGCCTGCTGGCGCTGGCGCCCTACTTCGGCAGCCATGTGCAGCATGGCACTATCGGCCAGGGCCTGCTGCTGGCATAGCTGGCGCAGGGCCACCGGCATCGCCTGCATGTAGGGGCGGTAGGGCAGCTTGCGCTGCAGCGTATCGGGTGGCAGGCTGTTGGGCAGGCTTTTTTCGGTGTACTCCACCGCTTCAAACAGGTCGGGCAGGCGCACATCGGGCACCACGCCATTGCCTTGTGCACTGCTGCCGGTCACCCGGTACAGCTTACCCATGGTCACCTTTACATAGCCCAGTGGCGCCGGGTGGGCCTCCAGGCTGGCGGCGGTAGCCGTTTTCAGGTCAAAGGCTGTATCTACCGGCATCACTACCTGCATGGTGGCCTTGCCAAAACTATTGCTGCCTACAATAGCCGCACGGCCATAATCCTGCAGCGTGCCCGCCAGTATTTCCGAGGCCGAGGCACTGGCACCATTGATCATAATGGTGAGGGGACCATCGAAAATGGTACCGCGGTTTACATCTTTCAGCACATCGGTTTCACCACTGCTCACTTTTACCATGCCCAGCGGACCAATATCAATGAAGATGCCCAGCATTTCAGCGGCTTCCTGCACGCTGCCACCACCATTGTAGCGCAGGTCCAGTATCAGGCCCTCTATGTTGTCCTGCTTCAGCTTTACTATTTCGCGGGCCACATCTTCGGCACAGCTGGTGCCTACATTGGTATTGCCTATTTCGGTATAAAAACTGGGCAGCGAAATGTAGCCGATCTTGCGTGGGCCCTCCAGTATCCAGCCTCGCACTACGTTGTCATCATTGCGCACCACTTCTTTTTTCAGCTTCACCGTTTTGGTACTGCCATCAGCACTTTTAATGGTGAACTCTACCGTCTTATCCTGGTACTTGCTCAGCAGGCGGTTTACCTCTTCGGGCTTGGCATCCTGCAGGTTGATGGTCTTTTCGCCGAGGGGCTTAATGGCAATGATCTGATCGCCGGGAAAAAGATTGCTGCTGCGCCACGCACTGCTACCGGGTAGTACGTCGGCTATTTTGTAATGGCCGCTTTCATCGGTGGCCAGCTCAAACCCAAAGCGCAGCGATTCGCTGCTCAATCCTTCATCAAAAGCATCTTTTTCTTCGTTGCTCATGTAGGTGGTGTGCGGATCGAAGGCCGTGGTAATGGCACTCAGGTACACATCTTCCATCCATCGCTGCAGGCGCCCGGTATCGGGGCCGGTGCTAAACTGGCTCCACCTTTCTTTGGCCCGCTCATACAGCGCCTTGCGTCCTTCCGCTTCCCGGGCTTTCACCATGGCCGGGGTCAGCACGGCTGTGTCATCTTCCAGGCCTTCGGCCCACTGCTGTAGCAGCCGGTATTTGAAATACTGCTGTATGCGCTGCTTGTACTGCGCCAGCGGTACCCATGCGTGCCGGGCCGGCGGATCGGGCTCAGTAAACTGTTCCTTTACATCAAACGAAAGCGGCTGCGCAGCCACCTGTGCGGCTGTTTGCACATAGCGGTCGGAT
>CANHEC010000409.1 GCA_947459455.1 Chitinophagaceae bacterium | reverse complement strand
GAGGCATGGATTGGCGACACGTTTCGCATTTTTCCGGGCAAGTATGGCGAAGACACGGTGTGGGGCGCTGCACGTGAGCTGATGTTTGCCAGTGGCCCGCATGCGCCGGCAGCGTTTGCTTCCGATTCGTCGGGCTTTCGGCGGCCACAGCTGCCTCCCATTGCTCCCATTGGCCAGCCCGGCCTGCATGGTGCCGTTTGGTTCGAAACGGTGTACCAGAGTAAAGCCGACCCCAGCGGTAAAACCCTGTATGCCATTTACCATAATGAAAACTACCCGCAGAACCTGCCATACGACAGCAGTACCGGGCAGGGGTATCTCAACTACCGCTGGCCGCAGGGCTTGCAGGGTCCTACTTCGCCAGCAGCAGTTTGCCGCATCGGCATCATGAAATCTATAGACGGCGGTCATAGTTGGGAGAACAAAGGACTGTTTTTGGAAGACCTGCAGGCCCGCATGATCCTGAAACCTTTCAATACCTCCAACACTTTTGCCGGCGGTGTAGGCGACCCATCGGCGGTGGCCAGTGGCGACTACCTGTACTTATTCTTTGGAGAGTACAGCTACCCCACTGCCTACGACAGCACCCGGTATACCCGCGAACAAGAGTGGAGCGGCCAGTGCATCAGTGTGGCCCGCATTGCGCTGTCCGATCTGGATGACCCGCAAGGCAAAGCCAAACGCTGGGATGGTCAGGCGTTTAGCATCCCCTGGAATGAGGCTGGCAAGCCCATCAGCAGCCTGCAAATACCAAGGAACGAAGGCGGTAGCGGTGCTTCATCGCCGGAAGGCGGCTTTCACTGGGGCCCCTCTGTAAGCTGGAACGAATACCTGCAATGCTGGGTGATGCTGATGGGCAAAGTGACCGGCCCCAGCTGGGCGGGAAGCAGTATTTATCTATCATTCAATAAAGAGGCAGACCTGGGCAAAGCACTGGCCAGCCAGCAATGGAGCAAGCCGCAATTGCTACTCGACCGGCCGGGCTATTTCTTATGGTACCCCTCGCTGCAGCCCATGGATGACGAAGACGCAATCAAAAACAAATACACCAGCATGCGGCTGGGCAAAAAAGCTCGCCTGTACGTGAAATACATAAAGCCGGAGCGTAGTATTTATGCCTCAGCGCATGTCATTGAGTTTCGAAAAAACTGAGGTTTAAAGTTTTTTTTGATGATTTGAATAGGGCTCTATATTTGCAGCCCATTCGGGGAATTAGCTCAGCTGGCTAGAGCGCTTGCATGGCATGCAAGAGGTCACCGGTTCGACTCCGGTATTCTCCACCACTTTCCTACTTCAAGAGAACCCATCAGTGCACGCTGGTGGGTTCTTTTGTTATGGCAACACACTGCTACCAACCTCACTTGCATCCACAGATTCATCACGGTGGTAAGTGTAGCTACATCTGCGGCACCATAGCGCACAAAAGCAGCTGTCGACATGTAGTAAGCATGCGACAGCCATCGCCTGCAAACCAGACCGCCTGAAGGCCGCAATTGATTTCTTAGTAACTTTTCCCACCATATTTGGTCCGATTACAATTCTGGAAAGCCATTTTCGATGATGAAAAACTTGCGATTACCTAAGCATTTGCTTGTAAAGCTTGGCATCGATTTGGATGTAAGCAGCGACGATGAAGTATACATTTTGGAACAGAAAGGAAAGACCTTGCACCTGCTATTGTTGGCGATGGTGTTTACTTTCTGTTTGATCTTTACCCTCATTAATTTACAAACTGCTACCGGACCTGCCGCCATCACTTTTATACCGGTACCCCTTACACTTATTTGCTTGCTGCTATACATCAAGGGGTTCGTAGTAGCATCCAAGCTGCTCAACTTTGTGCAGGTGTCTGCGGTCATTGCTGTACTTGACCTGATTGTTACACCATCATCTGGCATTCTGGCGTACTATATTCCCACCATAGTAGGCGCACAAATCATGTTTGCCGGAAAGTACAGGCGCCTCGGCCATTTGCTGAGCGTGATTGTACTGATAGTGTTGGCAATGCTGGTGCTAACCGACTTTCGTCTGGCACCAAAACTTGGTCGCAATGTGGAGGATGCCAAAATAGAATGGCTGATGAATTTCGGCGGCTCCACTTTAGCGGTCATGTTTCAAATTATTTTCATCCTGTCTGTCAGCAATCGAATTCAGAGCCTGCTGATTGCCAAAAAGCACCTGATAGAGCTGCAAAATGAAGAACTGCAACGTACCAATCAGGAGTTAGATCGATTTGTATATGCGGTGTCGCACGACTTACGTACGCCATTGGTATCACTGAAAGGGCTGCTGGATTTGATCTTGCGCCTTCCGGTTACCCCGGAAAAAGCATTGAACTATCTGCAGATGGCAAAAACCAGTACCAACCGGCTGGACGAAACCATCCGCGACATTCTGGAATACGCCCGTAATGCCAGGCTGGAGCCTGCACCCGAGAAGTTTAATCTCGTAAGTCTCATTGAACAGATTTTCACCGACCATTCATTTGCAGCCAAGCGCCCCGTAAAGCTGTTAATCAGCGGACCGACACCTGCCTGCTGGATATGGTACGATAAAAGTCAGATGCATATAATCCTTCGCAATTTGATTGGAAATGCTTTGAAATACGCTTCAGCTGAGGCTGAAGAACCGTATGTACAGGTAAACGTGCACCTTGACCAGCAAACTCTCACTATAGAAGTATGCGACAACGGCGAAGGAATTTCGGCAGAATATCTTCCAAAGATCTTTGATATGTTTTACAGGGGAACCAGCACGGCCGAAGGCACTGGATTAGGCCTGTACATCTGCAAACAAATTGTGACCAAACTAAAAGGTGAAATAACAGTGGAGTCGGAGCTACATGTTGGCACCACTGTGAGGGTGCAGCTGCCGCTGCCAACAGGCCAGGAGGAATAACATGCGAGTACTGCTAATAGATGATGACCCGCTGATCAACTTTGTGCACACTGAAGTAATCGCCCAGGAATGGCCGGATTGGCAGGTAAATAGCATCGAGTCGCCTGTAAAGGCCCTTGACATGCTGCAGCAAGCCCCAGCCAGCGAGTGGCCCGATCTGCTGCTGTTAGACCTGAACATGCCTGTGCTGAACGGCTTTGACTTACTGGCACAAATCACACCTGTTTTTACAGATAGACCCCTGCACACCGTAGTGGCGATCCTTTCATCTTCGCTGTTTGATGAGGACAGAGAAAAGGCACTCAGTTTTCCCTTTGTGCAAGGTTTTCTTGAAAAGCCGCTGCAAAAAGAAGCCCTGGTGCGGCTGCTTTCGCCCCGCACAGGAAACAGCTGAAGTACCCGGCATTTCCAAATAATCAAAGCTAACCGCCGGGCAGCGTAATGCGCAGCGTGGTACTCAGCCTTATCTGACTAAGGTTTTCCTGTTCG
>CANHEC010000408.1 GCA_947459455.1 Chitinophagaceae bacterium | reverse complement strand
ACCAGGCGGCATGTCTACCACCAGGTAGTCCAGTTCGCCCCACTCCACATCGGTTATAAACTGGCGGATGGCACTGCTGGCCATGGGGCCACGCCATACCACCGCATTCTTATCATCTACCAGCAGGCCAATGCTCATCAGCTTGATGCCGTGCTTTTCCAGCGGTACTATCACGCCTTTGCCATTGCCGGCGTCCTTCATCAGCGGACGTTCGCCCCGTACGCCAAACATAATGGGCACTGAGGGGCCGTAAATATCGGCGTCCATCAAGCCCACTTTGGCACCGCCGGCCGCCAGGGCCAGGGCCAAATTGGCCGACACCGTGCTTTTGCCCACGCCGCCCTTTCCGCTTACCACCGCTATGATGTTTTTGACACCCGGCAGAGCCGTACCCGCGTCCAATCGGGCACTGCTGGTATTGGCCGTAAAGTTGATGCTCACCTCAGCGTCTTTATTGACCAACAGTTTGATGGCATTGGTACTGGCATTGCCCATCATGTCTTTCATGGGGCAGGCAGGTGTGGTCAATACGATGGTAAAAGACACTTTGTTGCCATCAATGGCGATATCCTTCACCATGTTCAGCGTCACCAGGTCTTTGCCAAGATCGGGCTCCTGCACATTGCTGAGGGCCTTCAATATATCCTGCTCGGTCATTCTGCAAGTTTTTGTTAAAGGGAAAAATGTGGCGGCAAAGTTACACCGGCGCCATCGTACTTTGTTTCAGTGGCTTGTTACCAATTCAGATATTTTAGCTGCCCCAATTTGAGGCTTAAGTACAACATGATGCAAGGCTGGAAACAAATATGGTTGCTGCCAATTGCTTGTATACTATTGGCTACCGATGTGTACGCACAGCAAACGCAGCAGCAAGACAGTGTGGTGCAACTGTACGGCATGGTAATGACGGCAGATAGCTTGCGAGGATTGGACGGTGTGAGCGTAACCGTGAAAGGAAAAGGCCGCGGAACGATTACCAATTATCAGGGGGTTTTCAGCATAGCTGTGCTGAAAGGGGACGTGATCGAGTTCAGCTTTGTGGGCTATAAATCCAAAACGGTCACCATCCCCCGCAACCTGCAGGGCGATGATTACAACATCATCCAGCTGTTGACCAGCGACACAAATTATTTGCCAGGCACCGTCATCAGGGCCCGCCCCACCCGACCGCAGTTTGAGCGTGATTTTGTAAAAGCAGATGTACCATTGGACGAATACGAAATGGCCCGCCAAAATACAGAAGCAGGAAAAAGAGCCATTTTGATGGGAAGTCTGCCAAGTGACGGGAAAGAAGCGATCAATTACACGCTGAGAAAGCAAGCCAATGCCGCCTACTATTCGGGCCAATTGCCACCGCAGAATATTATGAATCCGCTGGCCTGGCGAGAGTTTATCCGGGCCTGGAAACGCGGCGACTTTAAGCGCAAAAAGTAAGAAGGCTGGACTACCTGCAGCCCGCTTTAAGGCTACCTTTGCGGCCTTAATTGCCATTTTAAAATCAACAACACCATGTTTGAAACGATTGCAGTGGTGGGCGCCGGCACTATGGGAAACGGCATTGCCCACGTGTTTGCCCAATATAGCCATCAGGTCACCCTTATCGACATCAGCCAACCTGCGCTGGACCGGGCTTTGCAAA
Organism: Chitinophagaceae bacterium; assembly: GCA_947459455.1. Lineage (GTDB taxonomy): Bacteria > Bacteroidota > Bacteroidia > Chitinophagales > Chitinophagaceae > Phnomibacter. Next base: position 1,748 of record CANHEC010000408.1, on the reverse strand, counting down.
CCATTGCTAAGAACCTGGACCGACAAGTGGCCAAGGGCCTGCTGACAGAAGATCAAAAGGCCGCCACACTAGCCAATCTGCATACCGCCACCGACATAGCAACCGGCGTACAACGGGCGCAGCTGGTGGTGGAGGCAGCCACTGAAAATACCCAGCTGAAACTGCAGATCTTCAAGCAGCTGGACGCTGCGGCCCCGGCCGACTGCATACTGGCTACCAATACTTCCTCCATTTCTATTACCCAAATAGCGGCGGCTACGCAGCGCCCCGGCAAGGTCATCGGCATGCATTTTATGAACCCGGTGCCGGTGATGAAGCTGGTGGAAATTATTAATGGATATGCCACCGAAGCAGCAGTAACGGAACAAATCACGGCGCTGAGCAAGTCGTTGGGTAAAATACCCGCGGTGGTGAACGACTATCCCGGGTTTGTAGCCAATCGCATTCTGATGCCGATGATAAATGAGGCGATTTATACCTTGTACGAAGGTGTAGCGGGTGTGCAGGAAATAGACACGGTGATGAAACTGGGTATGGCCCACCCGATGGGACCTTTGCAGTTAGCAGATTTTATCGGGCTTGATGTATGCCTTAGCATTTTGCAAGTATTGCACAATGGCTTTGGCAATCCGAAATATGCCCCTTGTCCGCTGCTGGTAAACATGGTAACCGCCGGTAAACTAGGCGCAAAAAGCGGCGAAGGCTTCTACAGCTATGCCGCCGGCAGCAAAGACCTGAAGGTTAGCGACCAGTTTAGCAAACGCTAGTACTACAAAGGCCGAAAATGAAATAACGAGGAGCTGTGTTACTGCAATTTTTGTAGCATCACAGCTCCTTCTGCTTTTACAACCACATCGTCCTGTCGCTTGGTAGGCAGCTTGGCCAGTTGCTCCAGCAGCTTAATCGATTTTTCGTATTGCTTTCCAAATTCGTACGCACGGGCCAAATCGAAAAAGTTGCGGGTGTAATAGGGCTCCATAGTCTTGCATTTCTCCATGCACTCAATTGCCTTGGCCAGGGTAGCCTCTCCTACTCCTCCGTAGATGATTTTCAACGCAGCCTTTTTTATGCCATTCAGCATCACTACTTCCAAATGCCATTTGCCCAATACGTGCCAGGCCTTACCAAAGCCAGGATCCAACTTCAGCGATTTATCGATATACGATTTTACCTGCTTTACGTACTGCACCACCTCATCATTGCGCCTTTCTACTTCGGTTAACTTACCCAGCACCACCGCCATAGTATAGTTTGCCTCGGCGCTATTACTATCCAGGCGCAACCCAGCTTCGGCAAAGCGCTTTGCCTGCAGGTATCCCACTAATTTTTCTTCCGGGCTCCCTTTTCGGCTCGCAAGCGCACAGCTCACTTCTGCACTCCGCATTATCGCTTTCAGGTTCGAAGGCTGTATGACCAACACCTGCCGGTATTTCTCCAGCGCATCTTCGTCTTTCAGCTTCAGCTCCAGCTTGCGGCCTTCCTCCAGCAGGCTGGCCGGATCTTGTGCCTGCCCACCTGCTACCAATAGCAGGGTCACCACCAGCACCACGAAATGATTTTTCATAACAGTATAAAGAAACAGGGAGAAGCAACGCATTGTTGTTAATGCTGCCTGAAATCGGCCGCTACCATTCAAGCGCCACCTCCACATCGCCCACCCAACCCTTTACCGGTGGCCTGCGCTTTAGCACCCGAATAGCGCCACCCGTCAGCATCGGAAAACCTGCCTTCAGATCGGCCACTATATT
>CANHEC010000407.1 GCA_947459455.1 Chitinophagaceae bacterium | reverse complement strand
CGATGGATCGGTAAAAAAGCAGCGCATTAAAGAACTGTATGTGTTTGAAGGCATGGGTAAGCGCAAAGTGACCGAAGTATTTGCCGGCGACCTGTGTGCTGTGGTAGGTATTGAAGGCTTCAATATCGGCGATACCATTGCCGACTTTGAAAACCCCGAGGCCCTGCCCATCATCAGTGTGGATGAGCCTACCATGAGCATGCTGTTTGGCATCAACAACTCGCCCTTCTTTGGTAAGGATGGCAAGTTTGTGACCAGCCGCCACCTGCGTGACCGCCTGATGAAGGAAACCGAAAAAAACCTGGCCCTGCGGGTAAAGGATACTGATAGCGCCGACTCATTTTTGGTATACGGCCGCGGCATTTTGCACCTGGGCGTATTGGTAGAAACCATGCGCCGCGAAGGCTACGAGCTGACCGTGGGCCAGCCCCAGGTGCTGGTAAAAGAAATAGACGGCCAAAAATGTGAGCCCTACGAAACACTGGTGGTAGATGTGCCCGAAGAATTTGCCAGCAAGGTGATAGACCTGGTAACCCGCCGCAAAGGCGAGCTGCACGTAATGGAAACCAAGGGCGAAATGCAGCACCTGGAATTTGAAATACCCAGCCGCGGCCTGATAGGCTTGCGTACAAACATGCTGACGGCTACTGCCGGCGAAGCGGTGATGGCGCACCGCTTTTTGGATTACAAACCGTGGAAAGGCCCCATACCCGGCCGTAACAACGGTGTACTGCTGTCCAAAGAAGCTGGTACCACCACTGCCTACTCGCTGGATAAGCTGCAAGACCGTGGTTTCTTCTTCGTAGATCCGGGAGAAGATGTGTACGCCGGTATGATCATTGGCGAAAACAACAAACCCGGCGACCTGGTAGTAAACCCCAACGAAGGCAAAAAACTGACCAACCACCGTGCCAGCGGCAGCGATGCCGCCACCAGCATTGCGCCCAAAACCCTGCTGACGCTGGAAGAATGCATGGAATACATTCAGCACGATGAGTGCATTGAGGTGACGCCCAACTTCATCAGAATGCGCAAAGTGCTGCTGGACGAAAACGACCGCAACCGCCTGGCCAAGCAGATGAAGGCAGAAGCCTGACAATTGAATGGGAGAACAAGTGAACCAATAAATAGCGGAATCCCGGTGGTGAAAACTGCCGGGATTTTTTTGTACCCTACAGCAGCCACGGCCAGCCCGATTGTTTCTCTATCTTTCCTGTTCCAACCAAGTTTTGCTTATGGTTCGCCTTTTTGTGGCCGCTGCCATAGCCTGCTGCAGCCTGCAGGGTATGGGCCAACCCAACACCTATACGCCCGAGGAAATAGACCGGTTTGCCTCGCTGGGCAAGTTGTGGGGCATGCTACACTACTTTCACCCGCAAGTACTGAATGGTACGGTAGTGACTGATAGCCTGATAGTGCCGGCCGCCCGACAGCTGGCAGCCAACCCCAGCGCAGCCAACTACCAACAGGTGGTAGCGGCCATGCTGGCCCGCACCGCCGATGCCGACACCCGGCTATTGCCAGCCAGGCCGGGTACTACCACACCCGTACAGCTGCTGACAGCAGCGCAAAAAGCCAGCCTGCACCAGCTGCAGGGCAATGTGCAGTACATTGCCCTGCCAACAGATTTGGACGGCGAAGCCGAACTGATGAAAACCGGCCTGATGGACGAGAGCTGGCGCAAAGCAGCCGGCATTATCCTGGATCTGCGCAAGGCCGACTACCAGCAAAACACCTGGAGTGATCAGCAGTTTCTGGCCGATTTTTTTCCAACCCTCCGCGATGCCCTGCTGGGAAACCAGCGGCTGCCGGGCCTGCAGGAGCGGGTGGCAGCACACAACGGCTTTGTATCGCAAACGCAAACTACCCCCAACGTATACAGCAGTGGCTGGCGCAGTACCGTGCTTACCGAGGCTATCAAAGGCAAAGGCCCGGCCTATGGCAAGCCCTTCGTATTTGTACTGCATCAAAATAGCCACTCCGAACTGGTGTGGCAGTGCCTGCTACTATCCGCTGCAGGCGTATGCCAGGTACTGATAGATGGTGATGCCCCTTACACGGCAGATGGAAACGTGACTACCATTACCCTCAGCGATGGTCTCAGCTGCCAGCTGCGCATCAGCGATGTGTACACTGGCAAGGGGCAAAGAGTACCAATGCCAAGGCTGGTGATACCTGTTACAGATACCAGCCTGCAAGGCAGTTATGTAGCTCGCTGCTTGCAACTATTGAAAACACCAGCCACACCATCTGGCCCGGCTGTTGGCATTGGGGCCGACTATGTATACCCAAAGCCGGGACGCTACCCCGAAAGCTTGTACCCCGATGCTGGTCTGCGCCTTATGGGCTTGTTCAATTGGTGGAATGCCATCCAGTATTTCTTTCCTTACAAGCACCTGACCGATGTACCCTGGGATTCGGTACTGTATCAGCACATACCCATGATGCTGCAAGCCAAAGATTCGACAGCATACATGTACGCGGTGCGCAGCATGGTTAGCTATATCAATGATAGCCATGGCTTTTTGAACAACATGCTGCCCGCCACACCCGCCCGGGCACTGATTGGTTACTGGCCTCCCATAGACATGCGCTTTGTAGAAGGCAAACTGCTGATAACGGATATAGGTGCAGACAGTACACAGGACATGAGTAAGGTGCAGCTTTGGGACGAAGTGGAGGCTATAGATGGCGTGCCAGTGAAACAAGCTGCCGAAAAATGGAGGCGATTCATAGCCAGCAGCAACGAGAGCACCTACTACCGCGATGTAGCCCGCTACCTGCCCAATGGCCCAAAAAACACCCAGGTGACCATGCTGATAAAGCGGCAGGGGGCTGCAAAGGATGTGACCCTCGTACGCAGCGGTCGCAGCTTTTTGAAGGCGCCCGCTGTCGATTTTAATGAGCGGTATGGCACCTTTAAGACCATGCAGGACAGTGTGCTGTACGTAAACATGGGCAGCCTGACCGGCCAGCAGGCAGATAGCCTGGCCAGGGTGCTGCCGCAGCAAAAAGTACTACTGTTGGACCTGCGCAATTATCCGCAGGGTACCGCCTGGACAATTGCACCCCGCCTGACAACGGAGGTGAAAAAAGCCGTTTTGTTTGACAAACCTTTTGTCACACCTGCCCACATCTACGGCGGCGAAACAAAAGAGAATACCAGTTCATGGTTTACAGTTTATCCGGTCTATAGTCGAAACGCATTCAAAGGCCGCCTGTTCATTTTGTGCAACGAGCAAACCCAAAGCCAGGCCGAGTATAGCATCATGATGTTTCAGGGAGCCACACAATGCACGGTAGTTGGTAGCCAAACGGCCGGTGCCGATGGCAATGTAACGCAGGTAGCCATACCTGGTGGATACGAAGCCTCCTTTAGTGGCTTGGG
>CANHEC010000406.1 GCA_947459455.1 Chitinophagaceae bacterium | reverse complement strand
CTTATTTTTTCGGCGGGCTTGTTTTGCGCCCCGGCTATCATACCGCTCTGGTATTGAGCATAGTCGCTACCAAACGATCGGCGGCCAGCCACCTGGCTATAAATGGGAATTGCCTTGCCGAATTCTTTTTGCATATACCAGCAATCGGCTGTTCGGAGCTGCACATCGGTACGTTGCTGCTCGCTGGTCCAGCTGGCACTGCTCAGTTCACTGAAAAGTTTTACGGCCTCCTTGTACTGCTGCAGCCGCAGCAGGCTGTAAGCCAGCCCGTAGCGGGCCGACTGCGGATTCGCTTCGCCAGCTACTACTGGTGCTGACAAGTAATTTTGATACCGCTGCACTGCACTGGCATACTGCTCTTTTCCAAAATCAATCTCGGCCAGCCAAAACTGCGCCAGCGGAGCCACAGCGCTATTGAAGGGCGCCGCCAACACTTTTTGCAGCAGGGGTTCTGCTTGCGCAATGGCTCGGTCGTTGATGAGCTCCTGCGCCCTGTTATAGGCAATGGCAGGATAGTACTTTCGGGCTACCTCACTTTTATTGGGCAAGGATTCATACAACTCCAATGCTTCCTTGTAGTTACTGGTGTTTCCCAACACACCCACCAGCAGGTCCTTCGCCTCGGCACCATACTTACCTGCCGGGTAGTCGGCCACGTACTGTTTCAGCGCTGGCAGCGCTTCAGCATCATAGCCCAGTTCATAGCTTAGCTTACCGTAGTTGAACAGACTGATTTCTTTGAACAACGCGTTGCTGCTATTGCTGCTACAAAAAAGAAACGCGTTGCGGGCATTGTTCTTCTGATTGGTTTTGAGGTAGGCATCGCCCAGCAGGTACATGGCATGTTGGCTCAGACTATCTTGCCCGCCAGCCAGCGGCTTAAACTGCTCAATGGCCTTGTTGTAGTTGCCATCGATGTAGTAGCAGTAAGCTAACTCATACAGGTCTTCGCGTTTTACTTTGCTGGCCGAGGCTACAAAGCTTTCCAAATAAGGCAATGCCTTTTTGTAGTCACGCTTTTCAAAATAGCCATGCCCTACCAGCTGCTGCAGTTCAGGTTTGTAGTAGGGGTTGCCGGTTTTCAACGCTTCTTCAGCCTGCTGCATGGCCTTATCTTTCTGGCCAATGGCATAGTTAATGACCGCCATATAATACGGCACCATGGTTTGGTACTTCTTGCGGTAGCGCACCACCTCAAATGCATCGAGGGCATCGCGATAGTTGCCATCGTTAAAGGCCAGCAAACCGTAATAATAGTTGGCATCAGCCCAGTATGGCGACTGTTTACTTTGGCGCACCGAGTTTAGCAGCGGCTTGGCATTGGTGAACTGCTTCTGTGTAAAATAGCTGTAGCCCTGTTCAAACTGCATGGCGGCCACCTGGTTGTTGTTCAGGTGGCTGATGCTGGCTTTTTCAAATGCGGCAATAGCCTGTGGATACTGTTGCTGCCTGAAATGATAAGAACCGAGGTAAAAGCCAAGCTGACCTTTGTGAACATTGGCAGCGTTGCTGCTCATGTACTGGTTGGCTGCTGCGGCAGCAGCCGGGTTGTCTTCCATCAGCTCGCAGGCCAGTTTGTAAAAGCGGAGCTCCTCAGCATACAACTGCCTGTTGATATCCACTTCAGTATTCAGTGCCAATTCCAACTCTTTAAAAACCGGGTAGGCCAGCTTGTATTGTTCGTCGGTAAACCACTGCCGGGCTTCGGCAAAGCGCTGGAAGCGCTGTGGGTCCTGCGTGATAAGCGATGCCTGTGCCCTGGCATGGCTGATGCCGAGGCTGCCGGCAGCCAGCAGCAGCACAAGGCACCGGGCAAGGCGCTGTTGTATCATCATCATGTGGTTATGTACGCAAGTTTTAAAGGAATGTTACTCAAAGACCTGCTAACGCAAATTTGCCCGGCATTATTGGCTGGATTTCCGGCTGCTTTTTCACATTTGCACATGTAGGTTTCTATTTAACAAGGCTTTGTTGGCATCGCTAAACTCCCGAGCCTTGTTGGTCGCGAATGCTTAATTTCGCAGCCGAAAACAAGCGATAAACGATTTATGATCAGGTTTTACTCAGACACTTCGCCGCTACAGCGTCCGGATACCGAAGAGGATGTGATGCTGGATGAAGACGGCGGGTGCAGCCTGATTGTCTGGAACGACGAGGTAAACACCTTTGACTGGGTCATCAAAGCCCTGGTTGAAATTTGCGGTCAGACGGAAGAACAGGCTGAACAGTGTGCCCTTATCATACACATGCGGGGCAAATATGCCGTAAAGCATGGCGCCTACGACACGCTAAAGCCCCTGTGTGATGGAATCATTGACCGGGGCATCAATGCAACAATTGAAGAAGTAGCATTGTAATACATGTGGCTCCGGGAGCAGCCACTGCTTTGAGAACACTTCATTTTCTCGACGAAAAAATTTGGTTTCCTCCGCTGGAAGAGGCGGATGAAGAGGGACTGCTGGCTGCCGGCGGAGACCTGAGTGCTGAGCGGTTAATCTATGCCTACCGCCACGGCATCTTCCCCTGGTATGAAGGGCAGGTACCACTCTGGTGGTCGCCCGACCCGCGTTTTGTGCTTTTCCCATCTGAGTTGTGCATCAGTAAATCGATGAAGCAGGTGCTGAAAAAGCAACTTTTTCATGTCACTCGGGATCAGGCTTTCAGCCAGGTGATCAAGCGCTGTGCAGCAGTACCCCGGCCGGGCCAAAATGGCACCTGGATTACTGAGGCCGTGGTAAAAGGCTACCACGACCTGCACAAACTGGGACATGCCCACAGCTACGAAGCCTGGCAAGGCAGCTGCCTGGTAGGCGGCTTTTACGGGGTGCGACTGGGCCAGGTTTTCTTTGGCGAAAGCATGTTCAGTGATGCGTCCAATGCCAGCAAAGCCGCATTTATCACCGCTGTGGAAGGCATGAAGGCCGATGGCCTGCGCCTGATTGACTGCCAGGTGCACACCACCCACCTCGAATCTTTGGGTGCCCGTTTTTTGTCACGGCAGTACTTTGTCGACCTCCTGCGGCAGTGGGCAGTGTAGCTTTTCAGCAGCATTTGTTATGTATTTAGCAGGCGCTGCGCATCTCTGCTGCTAATGAAAATTGGGCTTCTTTCCACCCTCTTGTGTTTTCTTGCCTGCCAGCCACCTACGGTAGCCCCTCAGCACACTGCGATTAGGGAGTCGGTTGCGTTACCTCGCCCCTACACCATTTTTTGTGCCAGGTATCAATCTTTATTGGCGCAGTCGCAACTGTCCGACTCCATTCGACATGCCGCCCAGTTTGCGGCCATTGAATCTATGTTGCTTTATTGGAAAGGTACCCGCTGGGACTACAACGGTACCAGCCACCACCCCGGCAAGGGTAGCATTGCCTGTGGTTATTTCGTATGCCATGTG
>CANHEC010000405.1 GCA_947459455.1 Chitinophagaceae bacterium | reverse complement strand
CCTGCACACCAGGAATTTGATTAAGCATATTTGCCAGACTCGTTTTGTCAGCCCTGTCAAAATCTCGAGGGCCGGCAATAGCGATGCTCCCTGTACTGGTAAGCAAACTACGTTTGTTTTCGAACCCTGTTACCACCACTTCTGTAAGGTTGGTTACCTCAGCTTCAAGGGCAATTGTTGGATTACTTGATAGCTCAGCCAAACCTACTTGCTGAGGTACAAAACCGACCAAACTAAACGTGATACTTTTAGCACCTGACGGTACATTGAGTACAAATGATCCTTTGTTATCAGTAAAGGTGCCATTTGATTTCCCAACAGTTACGCTTACCCCTTCCAGGGGCACTTTATTATTTGCCTGAATAACAGTACCGGTTACAGTCGATTGAGCAAAAAGATGGGCACACATTAACAGCCCAATCATTAGACAATACAAATGTTTCATCTAAAAAGGTATTGAGAATACCATGCCGGCAAATCCTCAACAACCGTAGAAATACAGTTGAAGACGACCGTCGCCAATGGTGGTTTTTGAAATGAATTGAACAAAAGGCAAGCAAGCTTCCTACGGTTCACATCCGCTTTTCCGCTTCATGGCAGTATGCCAATGCACATCAATGCCGGTTGTGCGGGAATACACAAGTGCGTCGCAAACAGAAAGGAAACCCGAGGGTAACTTTCGGCTTGCTAGTGCAGACCGGGAAGTGCTAGAATAAATCAGGGATACTTACCAATGGCTCGTGCAGGGGGGCGTGGAAGCACTCATCCAACAAAAACGCAGGGAGGCTTAATAATACTGCGGGACCGCCATTGCAGATAATCAAGGTACCGACCATTTTGAACAGCTGGCACCCAGCTAAACGGGCAGCATCCAAGCAGCGGGAAAAAGGATTTTGAACTTAAAACCTCTTCTATTTTGGTGATAGCTTCTTCCTCTTGTTGCTCCGAATCGGCCAGCTTCTTAGCCAGTATGCACTTGCCGTTACAATTCAGCTGCGGCTTGCTTTTATTTTCGCAATTGGCCGCTATTGAAGTACGATTTGCGTAGAAATATCCAATAACTACACCATTGCGAGACATCTGACATGCAAATGCGATGAGCAATATGTGTACAATCAGCTTCATTTTCCGCATGCAAAAGTAAAGAGATGCAGATAAAATAGCAATGCAAAAAAATGTAACTCCGCGATGCCGATTAAATATAACCAATAAGCATAATCAAGCGACAGTGGGATGCAACCCTTAAGTACTGCAAGTGTCAAAATGAATTGAATAGGCGGATAGCCTATTACGGCAAATACTGGCAGGCCCGCTTATTCTACTACCACCTTGATGTTTGCAGGATGAATCCCGCCGGCAGCAAGAAGCTGTAGCTGATACCAGCCCGGCGCCAGCGAAGGCCGCGTGACCATGACCGAACCATTTGCCTGCAATTGCAGCGTTTGCTGATGCACCACCCGTCCGGCCGCATCCGTCATGCGTAGCTGATAGCGCCCGGCACTACCTACGCCCACCGCAAATGAAGTAGGTAGCGGATTGGGCAGGCGCAGCGCTACCGCGTTCCAGTTGACGGATACTACTTTACTATAGGCCACGCTACCATCTTTATCTATTTGCCGAAGGCGATAAAAATGAGTGCCCGCTTGCGGCAACCGATCATCAAATGAATATTGTAGCGCCCGGGCACTATTGCCACCGCTTTGCGCAGCTACAAAACCAAGCGTAGTAAACTGAATACCATTGGCACTGCGTTCTACATAAAAGCCTTTGTTGTTTTGCTCAGTAAGGGTGCTCCAGCTAAGCTGCACAGCCGATCCAAAACTACTGGCACTAAATTGTCCAAAATTTACCGGGGTTACAGTGTTGCTTAGTAGCAGGCGGGTAATGTTGTTTCGAAGGCGCTGACCACTTGAGCCAAACCGTCCACCTACAATGGCACCCTCGGGGCTAAACAGGGTAGCGAAAACCTCGGCATCGGTAAATGGATCTGTCGGATCTGAATATCGGCCAAATAGCCGCAGCGTGCTACTGAAAAAGGCCGCCGGGATCCGTCCATCGAGCCCCACCTGGCTGATGGATGTACGGAGCGTACTGTCTGGCACCCGCCCTACAACCACCAGGCTGCCATCGGCTATTTGACCAATGCCTACCACTGCAGTAAAACTTAATCCGGAGATGTTGCCAGATCGAATAACGGCCAAATCTGCACTAATGGTGCCATCGCTATTGAGTATGGCCAAACCCCTTCGCGTAGATCCATGGGTAAAGTCGAAACTGCCGCCAATGGCTATGCGCCCATCTGCCAAAAGGGTTAGGGCATTTACATCTGCGCTGGTTGTATTGTTTCCATTGTTAAAAGTGGCATCAAAACTGCCATCGGCATTTAGCCGAAACAGGCTGCGAGAAACATTGGTAGTACCATTATTTACACTCAAAAAACGGCCGCCTACCACGAACTTGCCATCGGGCATTGGCAGTACAGCCTCTATACTGCCGCTTACTACGGGGCTGGTAAACCCGGCATCTACTGTACCATCGGCATTAAGCACCACCATATTCCGGATATTGTTGTTGAGGTTGAAATTGCTGAACGAACCTGCAAGCAGCAGTTTGCCACCCGGCAATGGAATTATGGTTTTTACACTGCCGGAAATTCGCCCATTGAGTTGATTTACCGGGTTCCAGGTCTCATCCAGCGTACCATCAGCATTCAGCCTCAGCAGGTGATTACGCCGGGTATTGCCAAAAAACAAGAACCCTCCGGCTACCACAGTCTTCCCATCGGGTTGCACAGCTACCGCATTTACAATGTTGCTGATACCGGCAAGCCCACCGGGGTCAAAGCTTTCGTCGAGGGTGCCATCGGGCAGCAGGCGAGCCAAAAAGCGGCGCGGCGCACCATTATATTTGGAGAAATTGCCTCCAATAATCAGCTTACCATCAGCCTGCCGGGCCATGCTGTTTACGCTTGGTGTGGCGGGCTCGTTCGCATCAAAGTTTAGGTTGGTACCACTGCTTACTCCGGTTGCAGGGTTAAAAGCAGGGTCGGGCAAGCCATTTTCGGTTATTTGCAGCAAGCCATAGTAGCTTATCAGTTCCCATTCTTTAATGCCTCCACCAATCAGGTATTTACCCGGAGCGGCCGGTATGGCATATTCGACGGTAGCAGTGGAGCCTACATTGCCCGGGCCATAACCCTGGGGGTTAAAGGCAGGGTCTAGGCTGCCATCAGGCCGCAGTATGGCAGTGTTTTTAGCCGGTGTGCTGCTGTAACTGGTAAAATTTCCGCCAATAAGCAGGTGGCCATTGGGGAGCACCGCCATGGAATTTACCCGCCCATTAAAGCCTGTGCCAAAAGAAAAACTGCTTGCAAATGCACCATTGCTGCTATTAAT
>CANHEC010000404.1 GCA_947459455.1 Chitinophagaceae bacterium | reverse complement strand
GTGGTGGTCGCGGCCAAAATCGGTGGTTTTGCCCACGGCCAGCAGCTGCCGAAAGATGCGATCCTGGTCGGCCAGGGCCGTTTGCCGGTTGCGCTGCAGCTGTGTATATATATAGCTGGCAAATGGACGAGCCAGCAGCGATTTCAGATTCATAGACGCCCTCACTTTATTTTTGCCGCCCGGCAGCCTACGGCACCGGCACGGGCAAACCCGGGCCAAATTACAGCCAAGGGGGGCAGAAAATGGCGGCTTTTTATAAATTTTTTGTTGTAGTTGAAGCCAAAAGCCCTACTTTTGCTGCCCCAAAAAATCGCATTTTATGCTCGCAGTTGTAAAGATAGCCGGTCAGCAGTTCAAGGTAAAAGAGGGCCAAAGCCTGTACGTACCGCACCTGGATGGCAAAACTGGCGATAAGGTAGAATTGAAAGAAGTACTCTTCGTAGACCGCGATGGTAAGATAGAAGCAGGTGCTGCTGTAAACGCAACTGTGAAAGCAGAGATCGTGAACGAACTGGTACAGGGCGACAAGGTGATTGCCTTCAAAATGAAAAGAAGGAAAGGCTTCCGCAAGAAGCATGGTCACCGCACCCATTACACCCAAATCAAAATTGAAAGCATCGCTTAATCAGGCAGCTTCGTTTTAATTTTTATCCCGCAAAAATTCTCTTCGAGTTATGGCACATAAAAAAGGTGAAGGTTCGGTAAAGAACGGCCGCGATTCGCAAAGCAAGCGCCTTGGTGTAAAGATCTACGGTGGTCAACCTGCCATTGCTGGCAACATCATCATTCGTCAGCGTGGTACTGTTTATCATCCTGGCAAGAATGTTGGCGTTGGTAAAGACTTTACCATTTTCGCTTTGACTGATGGTGTGGTTGAATTCAAAAAAGGCCGCGACAACAAGACTTTCGTGTCGGTAGTAACTGCCTGATTGCAGTTGCGCTAATCGCTTTACCACATAAAAAATCATTGATGAGATGGACACCTGTCCATCTCATTTTTTTTGCTGCGTGGATATCGAGTGAATAAAATGATTTGGAAAAGAAAATTTCTCACTATTTTTACGATGCATTATTTACTAACCATTAAATTAAAAAAACATGGCAACTGCTAAGAAGGCCGCTAAGAAAGCTGCTCCTAAGAAAGCCGCCGCAAAGAAAGCCGCTCCCAAGAAGGCTGCTGCTAAAAAAGCTGCTCCTAAAAAAGCCGCTAAGAAAGCTGCTCCCAAGAAGGCCGCTGCAAAGAAAGCCGCTCCTAAGAAGGCTGCTGCTAAGAAGGCTGCTCCTAAGAAAGCCGCTAAGAAAGCTGCTCCTAAGAAGGCCGCTAAGTAATTGCTTGACTGCAAACATTACTTTTCAAGTCCTGCCCAGTGCAGGACTTTTTTATTTTGCGCCCTTATCTCCTTTTACCTGCTATGAATAACTACGAAATAGCTGACGCATTTTCACTGCTGGCCAAGCTGATGGATATCCACGGCGACAACAGCTTCAAATCGAAATCGTACAGTAATGCCGCATTTCAAATAGAAAAACTGCCCGGGCAACTGGCCGATATGTCGGCCGAGGCCATTGCTGCAGCCCGCGGCATCGGTAGCGCCATTCAGCAAAAGATAGCCGAACTGCTACAAACCGGCCAGCTCAGCCTGCTTCAGCAATACATCGATCAAACCCCCGAAGGCATTTTGCAAATGATGCAGATCAAAGGATTGGGGGCCAAAAAGATCCATACCGTCTGGAAGGAAATGGGCATCGAATCGATTGGCGAACTACAATACGCCTGCTACGAAAACCGACTGGTGCGCTACAAAGGCTTTGGCGAAAAAACGCAGCAAAATGTATTGGAGGCCATTCAGTTTTTTTTGAATCACCAGGGGCAGTTTTTGTATCAGCAAGCCGAAGAATGGGCACAGCAGTGCCTCCAATACCTGCAAGCAGCGCTACCGGCAGGTAGTGCACTGGCCCTTACAGGCGCTATGCGGCGCCAGGCGCTTACCATCGATTGTATTGACCTGCTGACCACCGCCACCGCCGCACAAGTGCAGCAGGCTTTGGCACAGCAGCCTGCATTACAGTTAGCACAGGTGCAGGAACATCAACTTCAATATCAAATAGAAAACGGACCGAAGCTGTTGGTGCACCTGACAGACGATGCACATTGGGGTAGCCAGCTGTTTGATACTACCGGCGGCGAGCTGGCAGCGCAGCTGGGCACACTACCCATACCACCCAGCGCCCACGAAGAAAGCCTGTTTGCACAGTGGCAATTGCCTTTTATTGCAGCACCGCTACGCGACCTGCCCGATATAGCCGCCATAGCCCGCCAGCGGCCCCTGCCGGCCCTTATTCAGCCGGCCGATATCAGGGGCATCATTCACTCGCACAGTACCTGGAGCGATGGTACCCACAGCATTGCGGCCATGGCGCAGGCAGCCAAAGCGGCCGGCCTTGAGTATTTGGTAATCAGCGACCACAGCAAAGCCGCCGCCTATGCCAACGGGCTCACAGAAGACCGCATCAAACAACAACATGCCGAAATAGACCTGCTGAACCAACAGTTGGCACCCTTTCGCATTTTTAAGAGCATAGAGTGCGATATACTGGGCGATGGCAGCCTTGACTATAGCGACGAAGTACTAGCCAGCTTCGACCTGGTGATAGCCAGTGTGCACAGCAACCTGAAGATGACCGAGGAGAAGGCTATGCAGCGCCTGCTGGCAGCCATTGCACACCCGGCCACTACCATTCTCGGCCACCTCACTGGTCGCTTGTTACTCAGCCGCAAGGGCTACCCTATCGATCACGCACAAATCATAGACGCATGTGCCACGTATGGCGTCGCCATTGAGCTGAATGCCCACCCCCGCCGGCTGGATATCGATTGGTCGTGGATACCAATGGCCGTAGCCAGGGGCGTCATGATCTCCATCAACCCCGATGCACATGCCATTGAAGGATTTGATGATACCAGATACGGCGTGCTGGCTGCGCAAAAAGGCATGCTGACAGCCAACCAAAACCTTAGCAGTCTCTCGCTGGCAGCGTTTGAAGATTATCTGTCCAAACGCTCATCAGGCAGGCCGTAACAGCGGCAGCTCTACAAAAAACGTAGTACCCTCACCTGGCTGGGTGCTAAACCAAATATTGCCGCCAGCCTTTTCTACAATGGCTTTACAAATAGCCAGGCCCAGCCCGGTACCACTTGATTTGGTAGTAAAGTTGGGCATGAAAATACGCGGCTGTACTTCGAGTGGAATGCCCGGCCCATTGTCGGCGATGGCAATGAGCACCCGATTTCCGCGAATGCTTTCGCTGATCTCTATGTGTATCGGCTGATCGCTACCGACCGACTCGGCGGCATTTTGGATCAGGTTGGTAAAAAGGCGATTCATCTGCGTTACATCCGCATT
>CANHEC010000403.1 GCA_947459455.1 Chitinophagaceae bacterium | reverse complement strand
GCAAAGGATAGGTAAATGAAAACGACGGTACTAATGGAGTGAGGCGCCATGGCCCCGGTGTAAGACGATATGTGCGCCCGGGCCCGTTTGTACCGGCAGGTATACCGGTGCACGGCCAAAGGCAGCTTGGTATGAAGGGGCCACGGCGGCGTACACGCTGGCAGCATACGCCGCCTGCACCAGTGCCAGCACACAGCCACCAAAGCCGCCGCCCATCATGCGGGCACCCAGCACGGCAGGCAAGCTGTGGCAGGTAGCCACCAATTGGTCCAGCTCGGGACAGCTTACCTCGTACACCTGGCTCAGGCCCTGGTGGGTGTGGTACAGCAGCTGCCCAAACTGCGCCCACTGCCCCTGCTGCAGGGCCGCTACGGCTGCCTGCACCCGCTGCATTTCGGCCACTACATAGCTGCAGCGCTGCCACACTTCGGGCGGCAGGTGCGGCCGGGCGGCAGCCAGCTGCGCCTGCGTTACTTCTCTAAATGTGCGTACCTCGGCCGGAAACAGCTGCTGCAGCACTGCAATGCCTTGTTCGCAGGCTGCCCGCCGATCATTGTAGGCCGAGCCGGCCAGCGAATGCTTTACCTGCGTATCCAGCAGCAGCAGCTGGTAGTCGGGCGGTGGCAGGGGCAGGTAGGTATGTGTCAGTGCATCGCAGTCCAGCAGCAGGCAGTGGTCTTTTTTGCCAAATACGCTGGCGTACTGATCCATGATGCCGCAATTGACGCCGACAAACTGATTTTCGGCGGCCTGCGCCAGCTGCACTATGCTGAGCGGCGGCAGGCCCAGCTGCCACAGCTCGTTCAGCGCCGTAAGGGCGGCACACTCCAGCGCTGCCGACGATGATACGCCGGCACCTACCGGCACATTGCCCCCCAGGCATAGCTGCACGCCCTGCAGCACATGGCCATGGCGCTGCAGCTGCTGCAGCACGCCCAGCACATAGTTGGGCCACTGCCAGCCATGCGGCTGCAGCGGATGGCTAATGGGTGCGCTGAACAGCTGCTGGTGGCCCACGCTCCAAATATGCAACTGATCATCGGGCGCCGGGCCGGCCGCCACCCAAATGCACTGATCAATGGAGGCCGGCATGACCCAGCCATGATTATAATCGATGTGCTCGCCTATGAGATTGATACGGCCTGGCGCCGCCGCCAGCACCACCGGTGCGCTGCCATACTGCTGGCTGTAGGCGGCTGCCACCGCTTGGGCATTTATTTCCATAGGCTATTGTGTAGCAAGAAAAGGTACGGTGTATGAGAAAGCAGATGAAACCAAAAAGCAGCGCACTACCCGGGCAGATGCCAATGGTACAGCAGTTGAACGGAGCGTCGCCACTGCTGTTGCCATGAAAAACAGCAGCTGGTCAACAAAAAAATACGCTGTCAGGCTGCATGGCTGCGTCAGATGTAGCGATTAATCAATAATTCGAGGTACTCCTGCTTGCCACTGCGCAGGGCTGGCTCGCCATGGGCCACGGCCAGGTTGCGCAGGTCGGCCAGGCCCAGCTGCCCCTGCTCAAACTGCCGGCCGGCACCCTCATCAAACGAGGCGTAGCGCTGGCGGCGCCACCCGGCATAGGGCGACTCCCGCAATACGCGGTCGGCTATAAGCAGAGAGCGGGCAAACGCATCCATGCCGCCAATATGGGCGTACAGCAGGTCTTCCACATCGGTGCTGTTGCGGCGAATCTTGGCGTCAAAATTGATGCCGCCACCCGCAAAACCGCCGGCCTCCAGTATCACCAGCATGGCTTCGGTCAGCTCGTTCAGGTTGTTGGGAAACTGATCGGTGTCCCAGCCATTCTGGTAGTCGCCGCGGTTGGCATCCATGCTGCCCAGCAGGCCCGCATCGGCCGCCACCTGCAGCTCGTGCTGAAACGTGTGGCCCGCCAGCGTGGCATGGTTCACTTCTATGTTCAGTTTAAAATCGGCCAGCAGATCGTACTGACGCAAAAAGCCGATCACCGTTTCGCAGTCATAATCATATTGGTGCTTGCTGGGCTCGCAGGGCTTGGGCTCTATGAAAAACGTGCCTTTGAAACCCTGTGCCCGGGCATAGTCTTTGGCCTTGTGTAAAAACATGGCCAGGTGCTCTTTCTCCCGCTTCATATCGGTATTCAGCAGGCTCATGTAGCCCTCGCGGCCGCCCCAAAACACATAGTTGTGCCCGCCCAGTGCAATGGTGGCATCCAATGCGGCCTTTACCTGTGCCGCAGCGTGGGTGAGCACTGCAAAATCGGGGTTGGTAGCGGCACCATTCATATAGCGCCGGTGGCTAAACAGGTTGGCCGTACCCCACAGCAGCTCGATACCAGTTTCGGCCTGCTTTTGCTGCAGGTAGCTGGTAATGCCCGCCAGCCGCCGCTCGTTTTCCAGCACATCGTCGCCAAAGTCTACGGCATCCACATCGTGAAAACAGTAATACTTCAGCTGTAGTTTTTGCATCATCTCAAAGGCCGCATCGGCCTTGGCCCGGGCCCGCTCCAGCGGATCGGCAATGCTGAGCCACGGAAACAGGTGCGTAGGCTCGCCAAACGGATCGGCGCCGCTGCCGCAGAAACTGTGCCAGTAGGCGCAGGCAAAGCGGAACCAATCGGCCATGGGCCGGCCGGCCACCACCCGCTCGGGCTGGTACCAGCGAAACGCCAACAGGTTATCGGTATCGGGCCCCTCGTACTGCACGGTGGGCAGGTGCGAAAACATGGTAGATGATGACATAGCAATGTGGATTAGGCTCGGCCGCTGCCGTACAAGCAGCGCCGCAATGGATGGCCGAATATATTGCACCCGGCTATACCAGCCTGCCTGCCCCGCGGCCAAATTATCGGCAACGTTTGCATGGGGACGACGGACAGCCGACGACTGACGACGGACCACCGACGACCGACGACGGACCACCGACTACCGGCAATTGTCAAAGGTGAAAGGTGAAAGGTCAAAAGTGCAGGCTGAAATACCAACGCAAGCCTCCCTGCCATCCGCCAACAGCCATCTGCCATCTTTCCCGACTGCCATCCGCCATCTTTCCCAGCCACCGACTACCGACAACTGTCAAAGGTCAAAAGTGAAAGCGGAAAAGTGAAACCGGAAATACCTACGCAAGGCTCCAGCCAAACTGCTCCCTGCAAACCGCCAACTGAACACCTCCCCAACACCTGACAACAGCCACCCAACAACTGCTCTTCGGGGCTCCCGGCTGCTGGTACTATCCTCATCACCGGTACCGGCTGTCCGCTTGTAGTGCCCGCCAGCGCACAGCGCCCACGCACGGGCAGCTACCGCTACCATCCGGCAGCCCTTCCTCTTCAGAAAAACGCCCGGCCAGCACACGCCGTATTCTTCTGCACTGCCCGTTTCGTCGACAACACCTTGTTGAAACGCCAGCCATCCAACATGTATAATGGGGT
>CANHEC010000402.1 GCA_947459455.1 Chitinophagaceae bacterium | reverse complement strand
AACTACCAACTGGTGGTGCCCACCACCTGGAATGCATCGCCCCGCGATGGCAAAGGACAGCGATCGGCCTACGAAGCAGCACTGGTAGATACACCGGTGCACGACCCGAAAATTCCGCTGGAAATACTGCGCACCGTGCACAGTTTTGATCCATGCCTGGCTTGCAGTGTACACATTTACGATGAGGAGGGCAAGCACATTTCGAGGGTAGCGGTATTGGGCGATTAATCGATTTTCCAGTCTTCAAAACTTGTGTTATGGACGTATCCATTAACAATGGTAAGCACGAAGTAAAGCGCCTGCGCAGGGTGTTTGTGTGGGAGCTGCCGGTGCGCATTTACCACTGGCTTAATGCAGCTGCTATCATTGTACTCATCATTACAGGTCTTTACATTGGCGATCCGCTGGCGGTACAAAGCAATAAAGAGGCAGCCAATACCTTCAATATGGGGTATATGCGCTTCATCCACTTTATAGCTGCGTATATCTTCCTGTTCAATTTTGTGTTTCGCATCTACTGGGGCTTTGTGGGCAATAAGTACGCCAACTGGCGAAACTTCATTCCTACCAATGCCCGGTTTTGGAAGGAGTTCTGGCACGTTATCAAAATCGATATTCTGATGATGAAAGAGAAAGAGCACCTGAACGTGGGACACAACGCTGTGGCCGGCTTCACCTATTTCCTCACGTTTATCGCCTTTTTGGTACAGTGCCTTACCGGCTTCGGGCTGTACAGCAGCATGAGCCAATGGTGGTTTCCCAAGCTGTTTGCGTGGGTGCCGGCGGTATTCGGCGGCGATATTGTCACCCGGCAGGTACACCACTGGGCTACCTGGTTTTTCATCCTGTTTACGCTGGTACATGTATACCTGGTGTTTTATCACGACTATGTAGAAGGCCGTGGCGAGATATCGAGCATGGGCGGCGGGTGGAAGTTCATAGAGGAAGAAGTATTTGAAGAGCACAAGGCAGAAAAGGAGCGACTGGCGGCCGATTCAAAAAAGGCACAATAATTGCATGATACCCATGACTGGCTATTTCGTACTAAAGCAGCCACGTGTACCTCACCTGATGACACGGCGAATACTGATTTTGGGCATTGGCAATTACCTGATGGGCGACGAAGGAGTGGGCGTTCATTTGGTGCGCAATATGCAAGCTGACCAAAGCATACCGGCAGGAGCCGATGTGCTGGAGGGCGGCACCGGCGGGTTTCACCTGCTGGAATATTTTGAGCAATACAGTACCGTGATTATGATAGATGCTGCGCTGGATAATAAGCCGGTGGGCAGTATCAGCGTAGTGCGTCCCCGGTTTGCAGCCGATTTTCCGCGGGCCATGAGCACCCACGATATAGGCATGCGTGATCTGGTAAATGCGCTGCAGCTACTGGGCAAAATGCCCGATGTATGGCTGGTCACGATGAGCATCGAATCGCTGCAGCAGCAGGGCATAGTGCTGACGCCCGCCATAGCTGCCCGCCTGCCCGAGCTGGAGGCCGTAGTGCGTGAAACCGTTTACAGCGTTCGCATCCCGCAGTTGTCGTTTTCGCAGGAAACATCGGAACTGGTATAGTGCTTTTTGTTACCATCTTTCTGTAAAACGAAAAAGGGGACCTGCTGATGGCGAGTCCCCTTTTTCGTTTTGGTATAGCTCCACAGCTTAGCGTTGCAGGCTGGCCGCACTTACCCGGGTAGGGGTATCGGTACCGGCTACTATGCTGCGGCTGCTCAGGGCTATCGCCTTTATTATTTCAGCCATATTGTTGGTATCCAGCGTTCCTATTTCATCGCTGGCTTTGTGGTAGTGCGGCTCATTGTCCATTTTGCTGGTGCTAATGGTATGGGCGGGCACGCCCAGGCGGGCCAGGGTGGCGTTGTCGCTACGGTAAAACAGCTGTTGCTCCGGGTAGGGATCGGGGTAAAACTGAAAGCCCGTACCTGCCAGGTTTTTTTCGAGTACCTTGCCCATATCACTCTTGTCGTAGCCGGTAATGAATGCTGATTTGGTACCCCATTTGCTGTCGGTGCCTATCATTTCAATATTGAACATGGCCATCACCAGCGCCGGATCCAACTGCTTCGAAAAATATTGCGAACCGTATCCGCCCACTTCTTCGGCCGTAAAAGCTACAAATACCAGGGTGCGTTCGTTATTGTTCAGCGCTTTGAAATAGCGAGCCAGCAAGATGACGGCCGTAATGCCGCTGGCATCGTCATTGGCACCGTTGTAAATGCTGTCGCCTTTTTCGTTGGGCTTTTGAATGCCAATATGGTCGTAGTGGCCGCTGAACACAACCAGTTCCTGTGCTTTCGATTTGCCTGGCAGTACGCCGGCCACGTTCTTCATGGCGGTGGTCGTCAGTTGCAGGTCTACATCTACCAGCCATTGGCCGGGCTTGGTATTGGCCGTCAGCACATACAGCTGATTAGTAGATTGGGCAAAGCGGGGAGGGCTCTGCCGTTTGATGCGTTCAAACAGATTGCGGTGCGCTGTGTCTACCAATACCAGCAGGTTATTGGTTTTGCCTCGCAGGTTGCGGTACTGCTGCAAAAAATTGTCGGCTGCGCCAATGCTGACCACTTCGTAGCCATCGGCTGGGCCAACCTTCAGGGCTGATTGATTGGTTTGGCAAAACAAGTGTTCGGGAGCAATTGGCTGGCCATCCAGCACGGTGCGGGAGTTTTGCACTGTAGCACTGTACATCGTAAACGGCTGTTCGTAGCCGGTATTGGGTGCCAGGGGTTGCAGGCCGGCTTTTTTAAACTCATCGGCTATAAAGGCTGCCGCTTTGTGGATTCCCTCGCCGCGTAGGGCGTAGCGTCCCTGCATGTCATCGGCGCTCAGGGTGCCCAATATGCGGCTTACTTCGGCTGGGTTTATCAGCTGCTCCACCGGTTGGCTGAGGCTGGCATACGCTGTGCCTGCCAGCACCAAGGTGGCTAGTAGTTTTTTCATCATGGCTGGTAGTTAGCAAAGGATGGTGGTCAACAAGACCGGGCAGCATTCATACAGCAGCTGCTACAGGCTCATCATCTCCTTAAATTTCACTGTTTGACGTCGGCTCACTTCAATCTTATCGCCGCCCTTCAGCTCCAGCAGCAGGCCGCCATTAAAGTAGCTTTCTACTTTTTCTACCAGGCGCAGGTTCACAATATGCTTACGGTTGGCCCTGAAGAATACTTTTTCGTCCAGCCGTTCTTCCAGTGCGTTCAGGCTTTTTAGTATCAGGGGTTTGTTATTGCCAAAAAACACTTTGGCGTAGTTGCCCACGCTTTCAAACAGGCGTATATCGCCGAGGCGCACAAACCAGCAGCGGTCGCCGTCCTTTACAAATACCTGATCATCTTCGGTCAGCCGGCCTTTTTGCGCCGCTTCCTGCACAGCCTGGTTTTCTTTGCTTACCTGCTCGCCCACTTT
>CANHEC010000401.1 GCA_947459455.1 Chitinophagaceae bacterium | reverse complement strand
GGTTTTGCCTTGCAAAAAACCGTCGACAAATGGTTCGTATTTGTCGCGGCCGGTCACCAGTACAATGCTGTTGCCCCGCTGTCGCCACACACTGGTACTGCCGTGCAGGGCTACTAAAAACTTTCCTTTGATGTCGCGGTGCGGATGCTGCTGCACAAAGCAAAAACCCAATGGCGCACTGTGCGCCAGCAAGCCGGTGTAGCCCGGTGGCGGTGGCTTTAGTGCAGCAGGGCGGGCCGAGTCTTTGAAGGTTTCATCGGGCAGCATTTGCTGCTTGTACTGCACATAGTAGGGCCAGCCATAATGCACGCCCGGCTTTATTACCAGCAGTTGGTCCTGCGGTTTGTCGGGGCCAATGCCGTCGCGGCCCATATTGGTGGCCCACAGGCTGTCGCCCACCCATTTCAGGCCTACCGCATTGCGTATGCCAGTGGCATAGGTGCGCAGGTTGCTGCCATCCGGGTCCATCTCGATGATGCTGGCCCGAATGGCTTCTTTTTCGATGCAGGCATTGCAACTGCTGCCTACACTCACATATAGTTTCTGGCCTTTGAAAGCGAGGCTGCGGGTGAGGTGCCAGCCGCCGTATTTGTAGCTCAGGCCATAATCGGGAAAGCTGGCAATGGCCTGCCCATTGGTAAGGGGCGCCGTTTGGCCGGGTGTAAAGCGGTACCGGCTCAGCTTTCCGGTTTCGGCTACGTACAGCCACCACTGGCGTGCCGCATCCTGAAAAAATGCTACCTGGTTGGGATTGTGCAGGTTTTGCAACAGGGGAATGATGCGTTCAAACCGGCGGGTCGTTTGATTGAAGCTGTCGAGTATCAGCACCTTTCCTTTTCGGTTGTCGCTACGGTCGTACATGTCGGTTACCACTACCCGGCCATCGGGCGCCTGGGCAAAAAAGCGGGGTCGCTTCAGGCCTTCGGCAGCCACACTAATGCGGTAGCCCTGCCAGGTGCGCAGGTTGAAGCGCATGCCATTGGCCAGCTGGATAGCATGAGCGATATAGCTGCGCTGTTGGCCATCAGCAGCACCAGCTATCATGACAGTAAAAGCGGCTACGAGTACCCATCGGGTTGGCAGCCTCACAGGTTGGATCATTGCTTTGCAAATTAAGCAGTTGCTGCTGCCGGCATTTGAGGTGGTTGGATTTTCCGGCTCATCAGCTCCACCATTTTGTTATTCGATTTTGCAGCATTATGTCAGCGCTTTGCTTCTTCTTTGTGTGCCGGTGGCCGGTACAGGTGGTTGTATCCGGTTGGCCTTTTACGTGATTGCTTTGTTGTTGAAATACTTTTTATGAAGCGGTTGATACTACCTCTGGTGCTGTTGGCAAGTCTGCAGGCCCATGCTCAGTCAGTGAAAAAGCCAAAGGCTGTGGCGCCGCCCGATTATTTTCCGCCCTATGGCAGCTGGCAGGCACAGGCACCCGCGGCCATGGGGGTAAATGCAAACCAGCTGCAGGCAGCGATGAACTACGCCATCGCTGCCGAAGTAAAGAACCCGCGGAGCATGGAGGAGAATCACTATCGCACATTTGGCAAAGAGCCTTTTGGCGAAGGCGTGGGCCCCTTTGCCGACCGCGGGGCTCCCACGGGGCTCATCATTTACAAAGGCTATGTGCTGGCCCAATGGGGCGAGCCGCAGCGCTGCGATATGACCCACAGCGTGACCAAAAGCTTTTTGGCAACTACGGTAGGGTTGGCCCTCGATCGGGGCCTCATCCGATCGGTGATGGATACGGTGGCGGCTTATGTGCCGCCCATTGAGCCATTTACGCACGGCCAGGTACAGCGGCCAGCCGAGCAGTTTGGCCAGCCCATGCTGCTCTATCCCTTTGCCTCGGCCCACAACCAAACCATTACCTGGAATGATATGCTGCGCCAAACCAGCGATTGGGAAGGCACCCTGTGGGGCAAGCCCGACTGGGCCGACCGCCCCGATGCCGACCCGGCCAAGTGGCTGAACAGGCCCCGCAACAAACCCGGCACTACGTATGAGTACAACGATGTGCGGGTGAATGCGCTGGCGCTGGCTGCCACCATGGTGTGGCGAAAGCCGCTGCCGCAAGTGCTGAAAGAAAACCTGATGGACAAAATAGGTGCCAGCAATACCTGGCGCTGGACGGGCTACCGCAACGCATGGATAGTGCTGGACGGACAGCCCGTGCAAAGTGTGAGTGGCGGCGGCCATTGGGGTGGCGGCATGTTCATCAATGCATGGGACATGGCCCGCTTTGGCCTGCTGACCCTGCACCGTGGCCGCTGGAATGGCGAGCAGTTACTGAGCGATAGCTTTTTTGCCATGGCTACCAGCCCTACGCCCGCTAAGCCCGACTATGGCTTCATGAACTTTTTTCTGAATACTGACCGGAAATTTTTGCCCGATGCGCCGGCTTCAGCCTATTGCCACATTGGCAACGGCACCAATATGGTGTATGTAGACGCCGACCACCAACTGGTAGTGGTGGCCCGCTGGATAGAAAGCAAGGCCATGAATGACCTGATCAAGCAAATACTGGCTGCCCTGCCGGCCAACTAACAAGTACTATGAACATGCTACACGATACCAGCCTGTCTGAATGGCTGCTTTGGCGCCAGTCGCAGTTTTACCCCATTGTTCCATTTGATGCGGCTACCGATCACTTGTGCTGGCTCGACTTTACGGCTGCCAACACTGAGCTAACGGATGAAATGCTGGCGGATACCGAACTGTTTGGCCAGTGGGTAACGGCACAGCTGGCCCGCACTGGTGCTCGCTACGGCTATGGTGGCTACAATGAGCACCGAACGGTGTACAGCCGTTCATCGCACTTTGGCGATGCGGCAGCCGGCGAGCCGCGACGCCTGCATCTGGGCATGGATATATGGGGAGCCGCCGGCACGCCGGTGATGGCACCGCTGGGCGGCATGGTCCACAGTTTTGCATTCAATAATCGGTCGGGCGACTATGGCGCTACCATTATACTGAGCCACCAGCTGGATGGCCGCCAGCTGTACACCCTTTACGGCCACCTGAGCCTGGCCGACCTGCAGCGCTGCAAAGAAGGCGACTACCTGGTAGCCGGTCAGGTAGTGGGCCACCTGGGGCAGCCCCACGAAAACGGCAACTGGCCGCCGCACCTGCATTTTCAGGTAATAGAAGACCTGGGCCTGTACGAAGGCGACTACCCCGGTGTATGCCGCTACAGCGAACGGCAGCGCTGGCTGGCCAATAGCCCCGACCCCGACGCGATACTGCAGCTGGGCCGATATTGCCGGTAGGGGCAGGCTTTGGCCGCAATGGCTCAAAGCATTAGGTTTGCAGCAAATTTTGAAAAACTGAGTCGCACATGGCACAAGAGACCTCGCATACGTCGCCCGGATTTGGTAAGAACACCAATGGTTTTGGCATTGTCATCATTGCAGTGGTGTTGGTTGTATTTGCACT
>CANHEC010000400.1 GCA_947459455.1 Chitinophagaceae bacterium | reverse complement strand
GGAAAGAATGAGTGCTGGCGAGATACATGGCCAAAAAATGAAAGCGCAGCGGCCGTCCTATCAGCGCTGCGCTTTCCTGCAATATTGTTCAGTGCGTGGGTCCGCTTATTTGAATACACATTGGTCCATCATGATTTCTTCCATCAGGTCGTTGTAGGTCGTCAGGCGTCCCTGCAGTTTTACTTTATCTCCAGCTTTCAGGCCTTTCAGTGTACCAAGCGCTGTACTATCTACGTTGCAAATGATATTGCCCATTGAAAGATGGGTGCCTTCTATGCCGGCTATGTTTCCCTCCAGTAAAATTGCTTTGTCGATATACTTGCTGACTGCCGCGGTATCGGTAGCAAAGGCCTGGCTAAGTGCCTCTGCTGTCATTTCGAAGGCTGCTTTCTCATTACCCACGTTGCGGTGTGGTTTGTAAAATACATACCAAACTGCCCAACTACCCACAATGGCGCCTAAAATAACGCCAATGAGCAACAGCCTTTTCCATGTTTTACTGATTGTCATTGCTTGATTGATTTTGTGTCGACTAAGGTTAGGCGCATAATGGCTACCGGGTATGATATTGGTGGTAGCCCAATATGATTAATGTCATGACCGTGTCACTGGTTTGTCATGTTTTGGTCATTGCGCTGTTGCAACATTTGGTGAACAAAGTATGAAGGCAGCGAACAGCTGTTCTGCTGCACTTCTTCCAAATCACATCAAACCAAATTGACATGTCAAAGCAGTATTTCGGAAAGGCATGGTTGTATGCAACGTTGGCTGCTGGCATTACCCTTACGGCCACGCAGTGTACCAAAGAAGGGGTGAATGCCAAATTGGTATCCAGGGCCCTTGTAGAAACACCCGATAGCACGGTGTTTTCACCTTTTATGACTCTACCCTGGTAGCCAAGGCCGATAATGTACCCGATGTAAATGACTTCATTGTTGAAAAGGGTGTGCTGAATATTATTCGCAGCAACTGTTCTTCTCCCGCATGCCACGGCGGTGCCATCGCTCCCACGCTCACCAATTATGAGCAGATATCGAAGTTGGTAGTGCCCGGCGATCCTGCGAAAAGCCATTTGTTCAAGCTGATTACGACCAGTAATCTGAACGAAGCGATGCCGCCGGTCAATTACGGTGTCGATTTGTCGCACACTGAAAAGGCAAAAATTTATAATTGGATAAAGGCAGGTGCCAAAGCCAACCCTGATCTGGCCGATGAAACGCCGCTGACAGCCACCATCACTTTCCAAATCTGATTGCATTCTACATCAAACATCATTTTTGTATGAGAAAGATACTTTTCACAATTACTACCGTGCTGCTGTCGGGTATGCTGTGGGCGCAAGATGATTTGCTGGCCGAGCTGCAGAAAGATGACTCGTCACAGGTAAAGCAGAATATCACCATTGCTACTTTTAAAAGTACCCGGGTGATTAATATGCATAGTCCTGAAATGACGGGTGTAAACAACCTGCAGTTCATGATTATTCACCACTTCGGCGAAATTTGGAACAAGCAGGAAGGGGTGAGCAACCTGGCCCGGCTATTCGGTTTGAACGCCAGCTTTGCCAGTACCTATATGTCGTTCGACTATTCGCCCAGGCATTGGCTGAATGTAGGTTTGGCTTTTGCAGGCGGGTCGGCCATTGAAGGGACGGCCAAGTTCAAGATTTTGCGCCAGCAAACGGGAATGCGCAATTACCCGGTGAGCCTGGTGTGGTTAAGCACAGCACATTTCAATGCATCTAAATCGGTGCCGGCACCCAACGGCTTTACATGGAATAAATTTTCATACCTCCATCAGTTGATCATTGCCCGTAAGTTTTCCGAGAAGCTGTCGCTGCAAGTGGTGCCGTCGGTAGTGCACAACAATATTGTAGCATACGGCTATGGCAATAGTCACGATGTTTTTTCGCTGGGCATGGGTGGCCGCATCAAGCTCACCAACAAAACGGCTATTACGTTCGAGTACAATCGCCAATTGAACATGTACAAAAACGTATTGGACAAAACCGGTGAGATTGTGAACTATTCGCCCAACCTGATGTCGCTGGGCTACGACTGGGATACTGGCGGACACATTTTCCAATTCTTTATCAGCAATAGCGCTTTTGCAAGCAATCTGCCGCAGCTCACAGCCAATCCCAAACGGGACAACCTGGGGCAGTTTTCGCTGGGCTTTAACCTGAACCGTAGCTACAGTATGAAGCAGGCGGTGAAGGCAACGAACTAAAATAGGCTGTGGTGTGGTGATAACGAGTGTCTAATCAGGCACTCGTTTTTTTTGCTGCCTGGCCTGTCACAAACTGATTTTTTTCATTTTTGCCGCATGGATGCTGCAGATGCTGACAAGCGAAAGTTGGTAAAAGCTGGGTGCCTTCGTTTTTTAGGTCAGGTGGTTCTTTGGCTGGCCATCGGGTATGCCCTCTACATACGCTGGCGGCCGGTAGGCATGGCAGCGTGGTTGGGCTATATAGCCGTATGGACCCTGCTTACGGTGGTAGCCAGTCTGTTGCTGGAGGGGCTGCTTCGCTGGTGGACCAAAAAGAGCCTACGAGCCAAGGCCGACGAGTAGCCGGATTCTGCTACCTTCCGGCTCCATTTTTTACTGTATGAAAAGATTTTGTTGGGTGCTGCTGCTATGCGCTGTTGGCACCACCAGCTTGTGGGCACAAGCCAGGCGCCGGGTATCGAAACCCGTGGTGCAGGCGGCGGCGCCAACTTCTTATGCCGGCGCCGGCGAATACCTGCGTTCTGTCAAGTTTCGCAACATAGGGCCGCACCGTGGTGGCCGCAGCGTAACGGCCTGTGGTGTAAAGGGCCAGCCACTGGTGTACTACATGGGTACCACCGGCGGGGGTGTTTGGAAAACTGAAAATGCCGGACAATCCTGGTTCAATATCTCGGATGGCTACTTCGGTACCGGTTCGGTAGGTGCGGTGGCGGTAGCCGAAAGCGATGCCAATGTGGTGTACGTAGGCATGGGTGAACATGCCCCCCGGGGGGTGATGACCAGCTATGGCGATGGCGTGTACAAAAGCACCGATGCCGGTAAAACCTGGAAGCATTTGGGATTGAAGCAAACACAGCATATCAGCTGGATTCGCATTCATCCTACCAACCCCGATATTGTGTATGTAGCTGCGCAAGGCCAACTATACGGGCCCAATACCGAACGGGGTGTTTACAAGAGTACAGACGGCGGCAGCACCTGGCGCCGCGTACTGTTTGTAGATGAAAGCACAGGTTGCGCCGACCTCGATATTGACATGAGCAACCCGCGGCATTTGATAGCAGCCATGTGGGATCATCAGCGCTACCCCTGGGAGGTACGCAGTGGCGGCAAGGGTAGTGCTATTTATACCAGCCGCGATGCCGGCGAAACATGGCAGAAAGTAACAGCTGGCTTGCCTGAAAAAATTGGTAAGGCCAGT
>CANHEC010000399.1 GCA_947459455.1 Chitinophagaceae bacterium | reverse complement strand
TGTCGAACAGCTTGACGGCGTTCTCGTAGCCCATTACAATCACGGGGGCGCCATTGGCAAACTCGCTGCTGGAGAGGTAGCGGCCATCGCCAATTTTTACTTCCTGTATGCGGTTGAATTCGTCGGTGGCGCCGTACCAGGTCACGTTGGTAATCAGGTTGTCCTTGTATTCTACATTGCTGCTATTGAAGAGCATGAAGGCGACTGCGTCGGCATATTGGCTGCGGGTTTTGATGGGGCGCATTTCGTCGTACTTGGGCTCGGGCCGCTTTACGTATTTCCACCAGGGGTAGTCGCCGCCGCCACCCCAGGGCCATTTTTGTACGTACACGGTATTGGTGCCCAGGTCTTTCAGCCCGTCGGATATGCTTTGCTTGAGGCTTTGGACGGTGGCCAGTACGCCAATGATGCAAAGGATACCGATGGTGACCCCAAACAGGGAGAGAAAGGTGCGCATCTTGTTGGTGCGCAGTTCTTCAAGGGCCATTTTCAGGCTGTTCCAAACGATGTTCAGCGATTTACGCATGGGGTCAAATTTAAGCCGACTATGTATGTGGCTGTCCTGCTTTCTGTACAAGCGGTGGGCAGGCGGTGGCCAGCGGACTGTTTGGCAAAAACGGCGGTGAAAGCGGTAATGGCTGAACAACTCATTTTTTTAGCAAGAACTGCTCAACCCTGCGCCAATTTGGGTTGTATAAGTAGCTGGTAGGCAAAACGGAACCGCCTTGACTATCAGTTATATTTTGTAATCGGGCGTTGGCGAATGGTTCCTACTTTTGCGGCGCCCCGCTAGTGGGAGCACCTACCAAATTTTGTTGTAGTTATGACCTGGAAACAAGCGTTTACTTCTTCCGTTGGCCGCAAGCTGGTTATGTCGTTTACCGGCATCTTTCTGGTTCTTTTTCTGATTGTACACGTGGGTATCAATGCCTGCATTTTCGCTGATTTGAATGTGGCGGTTTGGCCGTTTGATGCCAACGACAACGGGTATATTTTCAACAAAGCCGCTCATTTTATGGGCAGCACCATTCTGATCAGGATTTTGGAAGTAGGGCTGTTTGCCGGTTTTATACTGCACATTGTACAGGGCTTTATGCTGGAAGCCAGCAACCGTGCCAAGCGCCAGCAGGGCTATGCGGTAGCCCTGGGCAACCGTGGCAGCAAATGGTATAGCCGCTCTATGGGTCTGCTGGGTACGCTCATCTTGCTGTTTTTGATATTGCACCTGGCGCATTTTTGGGTGAAGGCCCGCATCACCGGCAGCCCCGACATGCCCGAGATGGACGGGATGCATGACATGTTCAACCTGATGAAAGTGACCTTTAGCGAACTGTGGGTAGTGGTGGTGTATGTGTTGGGTTGTATTTCGCTGGCATATCACCTGCTGCATGGTTTTCAGAGCGCCTTCCGCACGGTGGGTGTGGCCAATAAGCGCTGGATGAGCCTGGTGCAGTCGATAGGTGTAGGCTACAGCATATTGGTACCGGCGCTGTTTGCGCTGATGCCGATAGCCATGTACCTGGGCTGGGTAGGCTAAGCCGCCGAAGCTGGTTTTTTGATGATGCAGCAGCTGCTTTGAGGAACCAGAGGCCTCTACAAAATGAGGAATAGGGTGGTAAAACACCCAACTTAGAAATACTAAACAATTGATACGAACGATATGCTGAACGCGAAAATTCCTGCCGGACCACTCGAAAACAAGTGGAAATCGTACAAGAGCACCTGTAAACTGGTGAACCCTGCCAACAAGCGCAAGCTGGAGATAGTGGTAGTGGGCACCGGATTGGCGGGCGCCAGTGCAGCTGCTTCGCTGGCGGAGCTGGGCTACAAGGTGAAAGCATTTTGCTTTCAGGACAGTCCGCGCCGGGCGCACAGTATTGCTGCGCAGGGGGGTATCAATGCCGCCAAAAACTACCAAAACGATGGCGACAGCGTGTACCGCTTGTTTTACGATACCATCAAAGGTGGCGACTACCGTGCCCGCGAAGCCAACGTGCATCGCCTGGCCGAAGTGAGTGGCGCCATCATTGACCAATGCGTGGCGCAGGGTGTGCCCTTTGCCCGCGAATATGGCGGCCTGCTCAGCAACCGTTCGTTTGGTGGTACGCAGGTACAGCGTACGTTTTATGCCGCCGGCCAAACCGGCCAGCAGCTGCTGCTGGGTGCCTACAGCGCCCTGGAGCGGCAGGTAGCCCTGGGCAATGTGAAGATGTACAGCCGCCACGAAATGCTGGATGTGGTAATGGTAGAAGGAAAGGCACGTGGCATCATTGTTCGTGACCTCGTAAGCGGCGAACTGGAACGCCATTTTGGCCACGCTGTGCTGCTGTGCACCGGTGGCTATGGCAACGTGTTTTACCTGAGCACCAACGCCATGGGTAGCAACGTAACCGCCGCATGGAAGGCGCACAAAAAAGGCGCCTGGTTTGCCAACCCTTGCTTTACACAAATTCACCCCACCTGTATACCCGTAACGGGCGACCACCAGAGCAAGCTGACGCTGATGAGCGAAAGCCTGCGAAACGACGGTCGTATTTGGGTGCCGAAGAAGCAGGGCGACAGCCGCCGTCCTAATGAAATAGCTGAAGAAGAGCGTGACTACTACCTGGAGCGCCGCTATCCTGCCTTTGGCAACCTGGTGCCCCGCGACGTGGCCAGCCGTGCTGCCAAAGAGCGTTGCGATGCCGGCTACGGTGTAGGTACCAGCAAGCAAGCTGTGTACCTGGATTATGCCGATGCCATTAAGCGCTATGGCAAAATAGAAGCCAATAAGCAAGGCCGCGACCATGCAAGTGAGGCAGAAATAATAGCCATGGGCAAGGAAGTGGTGAAGGAGAAGTACGGGAACCTTTTTGACATGTACGAAAAGATCACCGGCGAGAACCCTTACGAAGTGCCGATGCGCATTTACCCGGCTGTGCACTACACTATGGGTGGCCTGTGGGTAGACTACGAACTGATGACCAATGTACCCGGCCTGTATGCCCTGGGCGAAGCCAACTTCAGCGACCACGGCGCCAACCGCCTCGGAGCTTCCGCTCTGATGCAGGGCTTGGCTGATGGCTACTTCGTAATTCCCTACACCATTGGCAACTACCTGGCCGACGATATTCATACTAAACCCATTGCTACTGACCACCCGGCTTTTGTAGAGGCTGAGCAAAAGGTGGCCGATCGTATCCAGCAGCTGATGAGCATCAACGGTACCAAGACCGTTGAAAGCTTCCACAAGCGCCTGGGCAAAATAATGTGGGATAAATGTGGTATGGCCCGCAGTGCTGAAGGCCTGCAGCAAGCCATCAGCGAAATACAGGCATTGAAGCGGGAGTTTTGGAGCGATGTAAAGATTCCCGGCGCCATTAATGAAATGAACCCCGAGCTGGACAAAGCCAACCGCGTGGCCGACTTTATTGAGCTGGGCGAACTGATGTGCCTGGATGCC
>CANHEC010000398.1 GCA_947459455.1 Chitinophagaceae bacterium | reverse complement strand
TCTTCGCGGGTCATACCGGGCTTGCGGGGGATGCCGCTGGTGATAACCACCACATCGCTGCCGGCGGTTTTGCTATAGTCGGCGGTGCTGCCGGTGATTTTGGTATCGAAGCCCAACAGCTGGGCGGTCTGCATCATGTCTTGCGCCTTGCCTTCGGCCAGGCCTTCTTTAATGTCGAGCAGTACTACTTCGTGCGCCAGTTCGCGGCGGGCAATGTTGTCGGCACAGGTAGCGCCTACGGCGCCGGCTCCTACTACAGTTACTTTCATAAAAATGGGAGGATTAAAAAATGGTTTGGTGAGGTAAATATGCTGCGGCAAAGGTAGCGGCCGGGCGGCGGCCTTACAGCGTTTTGAATGTGTTAACAGCTTGGCAAAAAACCGGCACGGGCTGCTAACAAACAATGACAATGATTAGTTGCGGGTAGCGGCTACCAGCTCGTCCATCTTCACTTTGCTATCGAAGCTGCGGCGAAGCTTGCCATTGGGGCCGTACACAAATATGCCCGGTATTTCTTTGAGCTCGTAAAAGCTGCCGAGCTTGAACTCCGGATCGTTGGCCAGCCGAAAGTTTTTCATTTTGAGCATGCCGCGTACGGCCGCAAAATTTTTGATATCGGTAACCGGGTAGGCCGATACGTACAGGAACTGCACCTGCTGAAAATCTTTGAGGCGGCCGGTGAGCTCTTCGGTAAACTGGATACAATGGCTGCAGGTGGGGCTGAAGTAGACCACGACCAGCACCTTGCCTGTTGGCTGCACACTGGCCGAAGAGAAGCTTTGGCCATCGAGCCCCAGCAATGTGTACGACGGCACGGAGGTGTAGCTGCGCACCGTGAGGGTGCTGCTTTGGGCGCTGGCGGGTGTAGTAGCAGCCCCGGCAGCCATCAGGGCTAGTAGTATCAACAGTTTCTTCATGACGGGCTGCAAGATAAATGAGCAGCCCGATAATGGCGACCTGCCCTGCCCGGGCCTGCACGGCTGGCCATGGGCCGCGGGATGAACGATGGTAGCCACCCCGCAGGGGTGCCTACCGAGGCCAGCCCGTACTGCTGCCGATAGTAGTATAGGGGCCGATGGCCCCAAGCGCCGAACCGCCTATATTTGCGGCCCCGAAAGGGCTTTACACAAAAACAATCTGAGAACTGTATGGCAAGTACTTCCGACATCAGCCGCGGCCTTATTATAAAGCTGGATGGCAGCCTGTACAAAGTGGTGGAATTTGGCGAAAACAAGACCGCCCGGGCCGCTGCCAAAGTGTGGGCCAAACTGCAAGGTGTAGACAACAACCGCACCATTGAAAAGACCTGGAACAGTGGCGACAACATTTTTCCGGTGCGGGTGGAGCGCCGCAACTACCAGTACCTGTACCAGGACGATACGGGCTACAACTTTATGGACCAGGAAACTTTTGAGCAGATAGCGGTGGCCGAGGCCCTGATAGATGCGCCTCAGTTTTTGAAAGACGGCCAGGAAGTGAGTGTGCTGGTAAATACCGAAACCGACAGCCCCATGAGTGTGGAGCTGCCCGACAAAATAGTGGTGAAGGTGACCTACAGCGAACCGGGCGTGAAAGGCGATACCGCCACCCGTACCCTGAAGCCTGCGACGGTAGAAACCGGCGCCACCGTGAACGTGCCCCTGTTTGTAAACGAGGGCGAACTGATCCGCATCAACA
Organism: Chitinophagaceae bacterium; assembly: GCA_947459455.1. Lineage (GTDB taxonomy): Bacteria > Bacteroidota > Bacteroidia > Chitinophagales > Chitinophagaceae > Phnomibacter. The sequence goes on along the minus strand of CANHEC010000398.1, from coordinate 1,765 downwards.
CCAAAACGGGTGAATACGTGGAGCGGGTGAAAGAGTAGAAGTGGGTCGGCAGGGTATTTTCAACACCAAAATAACCAGAGAGAATAATATTCTCGTTTGATTTATGTCGGTATTAAATATTTTCGGCAAAATATTTATGCTATGATTTACCCCCCCCCCCCCCCGCACACAAGCTGCTTTGAATAGCAAGCTTATCCGTCAATTCAGTGTTTTTATAACGCTGATGCTGTTTATGGGTTCCTGCACAAAGGCCAAACTAACAGAAAGCAGGGAGCCAATTGATCATACTCTTGCTAAGCCAACGGCTAGCTCACCACTGCAAGAAAAAAGAACCTACTTGAAAGCAAGCTTTGTAAAGGGAGGCGCTTCGATAGCTGAGGGAATCGTTAAAGATGGCACCTTCCGTAGCGCCCTTATCAAAGCGATGGAGTCTTTCGATGCCGAGGACCCTATCATTCGATTTTCTGACATATTGAAGACCCCTTCACTACGCGGCAGTGTAAATACGGCCGCCATAGAAAAATGTGTAGCAGCTTTTTCAGATTTAGAGGGTAAGGATTGGGAGCCTGCAATCCGCTTGCACAGACCTGCTAAACAAGTTAATGTGGTGGCGCTGCAGAGTGGGGTGCCCACCGATGTATTTGCGATAGACGAAGGCTGGCCGGAAGGCACCCAACCGGAAGTACAGGGATGGCAAGAGGTGAATGGCGAACTTTGGCCTATAGACGATTTTTGGATAACAGAAGATTTTGTAGAGGCGCACCCTGTATGGGTGTTTGAGCTTACGCCGCCTGTTGATCAGCAGGATATTGGACTAACGCAGCCGCCTTCACAAAGTTGTTTGTGGTCGTGGGAGCCGAGTTTTGCCGGACAGATACAAAGGATAAGAATTAAGCAACGTAAAGAGCATTGGTTAGGAGCGAGTGAGATACACATTAGCAGACTAACAACATGGAACCAGGCTCCAGCAAGTGTAGTAGTAAATGGAACAGAACACTGGCCGATCGGGAAACCGAACAAGTACAAGGAAAAGGTAAATGGTAGAGACATTTATCATTGCGTATATGATGCAGAAGGAAATCCGTTAACGCGATACCGACGAGTTCATATCGGAGACCTCCGGAATTTAAACTTTGACCTGATAAAGTCGTGGCGACCGCAAACCGGGAGCGAAAAAGATCTTTTCACTTTTGCAACATGCTTGCAGCAGTACTGTGTGATTCGAGGGAATCGAATGTTTTACGTAATTTTTGAACATGATGTGTGGCCTGCAAGAAGAAACAAAGCGAAAATAATCCCTACTACCGGGCCCGCAATGGAAATCGAATACCGAAGCTGGGAAAGTAGCTATTCCGAGGGGTGGATTGAATATGTGCACCCAAGCAACCCGGCTACGCCGACGAACATTAAAGGATTTACGGTGTCAAATGGTGACATAGACTTTAATACTGCCATCAAACTTTAGTACACAAACCAGCTTAGCTGCGTGTGGCTAACACGCAGCTAAGCCTTTATTTCGACAACTGTGAAAAACATAATTTTTTTCCTGCTATTGTTATGCGGCTATTTGGAAGCTGTGGTGGCCCAAGAAAAACCTACGTGGGCTTGGTACATTGGTACGGGATACAATGGCGATGCTATACCGGATGGAATTTCGGATTCGGTGCGCCTATTTCGCGGATGGGATTTTGACAGTCCGGGATACGGAAATCCGTTTTTGGAGCTGGGTGCCGGTATAGACAGAAAGCGGTGGAGCATTTTAGGC
>CANHEC010000397.1 GCA_947459455.1 Chitinophagaceae bacterium | reverse complement strand
TTTCGTCGATGAGGACAATGCTTGAAAAAATCGGACCATTTTGAAACACGAATTGGCCTTCGCGGGGATTGAAGACCGACGTACCCAGCACATCGCTGGGCATCAGGTCGGGCGTAAACTGCAAACGCGAAAACGGCACATCCATGCTACGGGCCAGCAGTTTGGCGGCCAGTGTTTTGGCTACGCCCGGCACCCCTTCTATCAGCAGGTGGCCATCGCTCAGCAGGCCGGCTATCATCAGGTCTACCATTTGCGATTGGCCAATGACAATTTCACCTACCGTGCGGCGAATACTGGCTACTGCCTGCGACAATCCTGTTAAGTCCGTACGGTTTTCAAACATCGAATCCATGAAGTGAGCTTGTATATTTTTTGTAATGAAACGCTGCAGCAGCTTGTGAAGTCATCAGGCCGCCGCTTGCGGGCATGAAAGTATTGATTTCCGATGCAGCTTGCTGCGCTTGTTTGCAAAATAGGCTGGCGAGCCCGTTGAAACAATTTTAGTCCTGTTTCAGCGAGCCCGCCAGGCTGGGGCCAATCTGGCCGATCGTACTATCGAAGTACCCGCACTGTGCCAGCACCGTGGTACGAGTGGTACTCGCCATTGTACATGGCATCGGCGGCCACGGGGCCCAGTTTATACTGCCCGGGGCTTACCGCCCGTACGCTGTAGTAAAATACCCGCCGATCGCTCAGGTTGGTAAAGAAATGTACCCGGTCGTCGCAGATATCGAGGTGGTCGGGCTGGCTGGCATCTTTGATCCATTCGGTACCCGGCAGTTCCTTTATCCGCGGGTTTTCTATTTCAAAGCCAGCAGGCAGCAGGTCGGTCACCACAATGTTGTCAATATTACCGCTGTAGGCCTTTTCCAGCGAAATGCGCACCACAATCAGGTCGTTCTGCCGGAACGTATTACCAGACAGCGGCCGGCCATAGCGGTCGTAAAAACTACGGCGCACTTTCAGGTAGCTGTCCTCCTCTTTGTAGCTGCCACTGGCACTAATGCCGCTGCTTTGCCACCAGGCATACACGGTACCGCTGCCTTTGGTAACGACCTGCAGGGCCGGCGACCCCAGCTGCTGCTGACGTAGTACCAGCGGAGCGCCGCTCATGGTGCCTACATTTTTACCTGCTGCCAGTACCTGTGCAGTAGCGGTGGTACCATTGGTGCGGCGGGCTATTTTGCCCATGGCCAGTAGCCCAAACGAAGCCTCCTGCGTACTGTACCAGCTACGTTTGTTCAGCTTATCTGCCACATGCTTTGCCATCACCGGTATTTGCGGATGATTGGGCTCCAAATCGAGCAGGGCATTCAGGGCCAGTGCTTCGTCGCGTATATCGCTATAAAAGCTGCCGCCAGTGCTTGGCACTGCTTCTTCACCGGCAAATGCCGATGGCATCAGCTCCTTCATGCGCTGTTTGTCGCCCGCCAGCCCATAGCTGGCAGCCAGCAGGTAGCGGCTGTCAAGCGCCAGCTCAGGCTGGTTGGCCTTGTAGTAGTTCATGGTGGCTATGTTAGGCCGACCCGCCAGCGCCAGCACATACAGGCTGTAGGCTACCTCTTTCGGCGCAATTTTCCTTTGCAGTGTGCGGTTGTAGTAATACGCCACCGTTTGCCGGTTGCGCAGCTTGAGCGACAGATATCCCAGCATGGTTTCCAGCAGGCTGCGGTCTACTTCGTAGCCTGCCTTTTTGGCTTCCAGCAAAAAATGCGCTGCGTAGGCTGTGAGCCACCAGTTTTCGTAGCCCTCGCCATCCCACAGGGTGATGGCGCCATTGTACAGCTGGCGCATTTTTATTTTTCGAATAGCTTCTTGTACGTGCTCCACTGCTGTGCGGCTTTGGCCCTGGCCGGTGTGCAGCATATTGGCCAAATCGGCAAAGTAGAGCTGCGGAAACGCAACAGAAATGGTTTGCTCGGTGCAGCCATACGGATAAGTGAGCAAGTATTGCAACTGACTACCCAACTGCAGAGCCGGGTGTCGGCTGAGGGTCAGCTGGTACTGCAGAGAGCCGGGCATAAAATCGCCCACAGGAATATTGATGCCCTGCGAAGTATTGGCGGGCAAACTGAGCACGCCGGTCATTTTTTGCAGGGGTGCCGCCGGCCGAATGCTGAGGTCCGTTTCTTCCACAAACTTTTCGCCCATGCCAGTCACTTCAGCCCGCACTTTGGCCGTACCAATGCTGGGTGCCGCCACCAGTTTAAACAGCAAGGTAGCTTCCCGCTTGCCTTCTACCGTGGCCGAAGCATTGGCAGCATCTACCACCCGCAGTCCGCCTTCGGTCAGCAGTCTTGCACTCACAGCAGTTGCTTTGCCGGTGGTGTTGGCTACTGTCAGTGGCATTAGCACCGTATCGCCAGGACTTAGAAAACGCGGCAGCGCCGTGCTGAGCACCAGCGGATCCGCTACCGTCATGCTGGCTTCACTACCACCAAACCGATTGTCTTTCGCGGCTACCGCCATCAGTCGAACCTGCCCGCTAAATTGGGGAACATCAAACTCGAACACGGCTTCGCCATTGCTGCCGGCCTGCTTCAGTCCGCTCCAATAGCTCAACAGCTTTACGCGTTTGTCGGGCATGGGGTTCATACGCTGGTCCAGGCTACCCTCGGCATCGCCACCGCTGCTACTAAGGGTGCGGCGCAGTTCAGGAAACAACAACGGATACAGATCGTAGCCGCTAACACCGAGGGCCCGCTGCGCAAAAAAGTACTGATACGGATCGGGCGTTTTAAAATTGGACACCGCCAGCACGCCATTGTCTACGGCAGCCAGGCTTACCATGGCGTTGGGCGCTGCATTTACCACCACCCGCTGGCGGGTGCGGCTGCGCACCTGGCTGCCAGCAGTAATGGCTACTTTCATTTGCTTGTCAGCATCGGTCACTTTTATATTTTGATAACCATGCGCTACGGTTAGCGGCATATCGCTTACGCCATGCGGCTTAAACAGCGTTGCGCTGATATAGGCATTGGGTAAAAAGGCTTCATCCACTTTCAAATCGACCGTGACGCTGCGGTTGGTCACGTCTACATAGCGATACTGCACCACCTTGTCTGTTTCTACCGTTACCAGCAGGCGGCCGTTGAACGGCGCTTTGAACAAGGCCTTGACCGTTTCGCCCTTGCTGTAGCTTTCTTTATCCAGGCTGATATCAACATGGCCTTCGCGGTTTACTTCAAAAGCTGCATCGGCATTGCCCCTTCCGCCATAGCTGTAAAAAGTTTGGCTCACGTAGCTATCGGCGCCGGGCAGGCTCAGCCGCACTTCGTACTCGCCGGGCGTAGTCGGCGTAAAGCTGAAGCTACTTTGCTCGCCGCTGATGCTTTGCTGGGTATTGATCAGCAGTTTGTCGTCTTTGTAGCTTTCATAGCGGAAATAGCTGCCCGCCCGTGATAGCACCGTGCGGTATTCATGCTTGATGACCTGTACCTGCGCCGTGGCCGCGGAGGGT
>CANHEC010000396.1 GCA_947459455.1 Chitinophagaceae bacterium | reverse complement strand
GATGCCTTTAGCTACAACAGCCACATGAAGGCCGTGCAGGCCATACAGCAGGGCTATTTTAAAGATGGCATTGTGCCCATTACGGTGGAGGAAGTATACCTGAATGAAAAGGGCAAGCGGGCTACCCGCCAATACGTGGTAGATACCGATGAAGGTGCCCGCCCCGATACCAATCTGGAAGCGCTGGCCAAACTGAAACCCGTATTTGCGGCCGATGGCAGTGTAACGGCTGGCAACTCGAGCCAAACGAGTGATGGCGCAGCCTTTGTGGTGGTGATGAGCGAAAGCATGGTGAAGGAACTGAACCTGCAACCCATAGGCCGGCTGGTAAGCTGTGCGGTGGCCGGCGTAGAGCCCCGCATAATGGGCATAGGGCCGGTGGCCGCCGTGCCCAAAGCCCTGAAGCAGGCCGGTATGCAGCAGCACCAAATAGATTTGGTAGAACTGAACGAAGCCTTTGCCTCACAAAGCCTGGCTGTGATACGGGAGCTGGGGCTGGATGCCGACCGGGTAAACATCAACGGCGGCGCCATAGCGCTGGGGCACCCGCTGGGCTGCACTGGTGCCAAGCTTACCATTCAAAACCTGCACGACCTGAAGCGCCTGGGTAAAAAGTACGGCATGATTACCGCTTGCGTGGGCGGCGGCCAGGGCATTGCCGGCATTATAGAACGCCTGTAATAAGGAGTTGAAAGCTGATAAAGCGGCCCCGCCAATAGATGGCGGGGCCGCTTCTTTTTGCGGCTGGCCGCCAATACGGGAGCAACAAAAAAAGAGGCCGCCAGTTGGGCGACCTCTTTCTATCGTAATGCCCGCAGGCTTTACAGCTTTTGCATTTGCAGCAGGTAGTTGCCCCAATCGGCAGCGCCCTTGTGGTTCATGCGCAGGCTGACTGCACCAGAGCAAGAGAACACCCAGTTGCCGGCACCTACGGTATTGGCTGTTACGTTGGAGTCAAATCCAAGGTAATCGCCGTACACCTGATTGGTGACCGTAGCAGCGCCGGTGGCGGCATTTACGGTTACTGTAATCGGCTTCTGATTTACACCGCCATAAGAAGGACGGGGATACAGTGAAAACCGGAAGGTAGTAGCTGTCAGGTCGGCCAGTGCTACGGTAATCACTTCGCCTTCCATTTGATCCCACTGATCTACCAATACACGGTACTGGCCAGCGGCCTGTGCCGGTACGTAGGGACAAATGATGATAGCAGGGAAAGTGAGGGCCATGTTGTAGTTCGAAATGGCTTCGAAATCGCCACCGGTGTTAGCCAGGTCGAATACCTGACCGTCTTCGGTAGTGATTTGGTTGTACAACATGTAGGTTTGGCCGGGCACCAGCCCGGTTACGGGACGGCCAAGGGCGGTCGCAATTTCAGTAGCCTTGGTAGTCAGCGTGGTTTCGCCGGCATAAGGCACGTCCTTTACTTTTTTCCACCTGGTTTTGTCCTTGGTCTTACTGGCTCCTTCGGTTACATAAATGGTGATGGTCTTGGGAGTTTTTCCTTTGTGACCGACCACTACTGAAACCGAGGTGTTTTGAAGATCGCCGAAGTTCAGCTGATCATTATTCACCTTCACCTTGGTGAGGTATGATCCGATGCCGAGGTTGTTGAAGTCGGATATCTGCTTCACTTTCTCGCAGGACACCAACACCAAACCGGCCAGCACCGAAAACAGGATCATTATTTTTTTCATAGTCATTCTCTTTTTTTCGATTACTTAATGAAGCCGGCAGGATTGGTATCCCAGAACACTTTCTCGCCCACCGAAGCCTTCTGCGTAGCATTCAGGTTCAGGTTGACGTAGCTGGCTGGGTACAGCATCGAGCGGGTGAATTCACCAGGATTCGACAGACGGGCCAGCTGCATACCAGCAGGCTTGCCTGTACGACGGTAGTTGTTGTACGGATCGGTACCGTTGCCCCACAGGGCCAGCCACCATTCCTTCATCACCACATTCAGGCGGCCGTCGGCATTGGTAGCGGCATCGTACAGTGCCAGTACTTTACCAACGTAGGCATCAATGCGGGCTGCATCGGGCACAGCAGCAGCGGGTACAGCCAGGCCAATAGTAGCGGGGTAGCCTATTACTTTGGCGATTGACTTGCGTACGCCACTTTCGAGCAGGGCACGGGGATCGCCGGCAGTGCCGAGTACCAGGGCTGCTTCGGCTTTGGCAAAGTCGGTAAAGGCCGACTGCCACAGCGGAGCAATACCAGCACCACGGCCACCACGTACCAGTGTTACGGTAGTACCCTGGTTGGCATCAAAATCGCCACCGGCAGGATACACGCCCCAGGTAGTACGGCGGTTGGCATCCGGCGGAATACCGCTGTTATCGCCATGGTCGCGACCCCAGAAACCGGGTGCATCGATGAGGCAGTAAGGCATGCCGGCAGGATAGTGTGCAGGCGGTGCCGAAGCCAGACAAGAGGCGCTGGTTTCATCAGCTTCGTTGAAGTTGGTACGCTGACGATAGAAGTAATAACGGGTACGGGGATCCGAGTTGTCGCGGCTGGGGGTGTTGTTAAACAGCCCTTTCTCTTGCGCTACAGCATACAGGAAGTAAGTGCTGATGTAGTCTCCTGCAGAACCGGCAGCATTGTAGTTGCCAGCATAGCGGGGATGACGTACATCGGGGTTGGCGTTTTTAGAACCATACTTGAACTCAAAGTCCTGCGCAGTAGCGTTGATCAGGTCGTTTTCGGCCAGCAGGGCATCAATTTTCGCTTTGGCTGTATTGTCTACCAAACGGGTGGTGAGGTAGGCACGCAGCAACAGCGTTTTAGCCGCGGCACGCCAGCGACCTGCGCCGGTAGCATTGCTGGCACCAAAGAACAGGTCTTGCGCACCAGGATAAGAGCCTGGTGTTTTGGCCAGATCGGCGATGGCTTCGTTCAGCAGTACAATGGCCTTGGCGTACACCTGCGCACCTGTGGTAGTAGTGGGGTTGGTGTTTTCGGCACCCAGGTTGGCTTCGTCATAAGGTACATTGCCAAACAGGTCTACCAGGGTCATCATGGTGTAGGCCTTCAAAATTTTGGCCATGGCCACGTTTACCCACTTTTTTTGTTCAGATGCAATGGGGATCAAGGCATTGGCGTGCTTGAACACACCAGTGTAAGCGGTGCTCCACAAGCCATTGAAGCTTTGAGGCGAATAGCCGTTTACATAGGTAGGACCATACCAAACAATGTGGCGGGTCACTTCCATGCCGTATGAAGAAGCACCATCAAAGAAGCCGGCAAAGTTGAGCTGCACCTGGTTCAGGTACAGGTCGGCACTGGCCGCTTCGGGCCGCGGGTTGTTGGGGTTGTCCAGCAGCGAGTCGAATTTCTTTTCGCATGCGCCCAACGCTACCACCGCGGCAACACTCAATATTATATTTCTCAATTTCATGTTGTTACGCTTTTGAATGATTAGAAAGTAACCCGAACGCTGAAACCGTAGCGACGGCTG
>CANHEC010000395.1 GCA_947459455.1 Chitinophagaceae bacterium | reverse complement strand
TGGCCGGGGCCGCCTCTCGGCGTTACATAGCTGATATTGTCGGCGTCTACGCGGCCTTGCAGCTCTATAAAGTGACTGAAATCCTGCAGTGCTACGGTGGTCAGCGCTACCAGTTTGCCTTTGTCGGCAGCTGCCGCTGCTGCGGTATCCAGCTTCAATATTTCAGCTTCCAGGGTGCTTATCTTCTTCGCCAAATCGCTGGCTTCGGTTTGTAGTCTGGCCAGTTCAGCTTTCTTCTCGCCCAGCAGGGCTTCGTTTTCTTTTTTGCTACTGCCACAGGCCACAGCCAGTATAGCCAGCGCCAACAGCATAATGGTTTGATAACGGATCGTTTTCATACAATGTCTTGTTGTGGAGGAGTTAGGATGGTGGTATCGGGAAGAATGGAGTTTACAGTTTGCCCAGCGCCCGCTGATAACCAATGCGGGCTACCACGGCATTGTACAGCGCCTGGTAATAGTTGTTCAGCGCATCCTGCAGGCTGGTTTCGGTTTGTATCAGTTCAAAGCTGCTACCAAGGCCGCGGTCGTATTTTATTTTGGTAGTGGCGTATACTTTCTCTGCCAGCTCTTTGTTTTCTACCTGTTGGTTCAGCGCCAGCAGTGCATTGGAAAAGGTAGTGCGGGCTGCCACCACCTGCAAATCGATGGCTTGTTTAAACCTGTCGAGGCTGTTGGTGCTTTTTTGCAAAGCCAGCTCAGCCTGCTTCAGCTTGTAGCGGCGCTGAAAACCATCGGTGAGCGGTACGCTTACGTTTACACCAGCAATGTTTGAAAAGAACCAGCGTTGCTTGGTATCAAAAAAGTCGAATTTCAGGCGCTGCGCATTGGTAGCCAGGTTCCAGAAGGCAGCTACGGTGGGGTAGGCATTCATGCGGTAGCGGCGTACTTGCAGGTTCAGCAGGTCTTGCGAACTATTGATGGCTTTTATCTCATTTCGGTTTTCGTATTTAAAGCCGTTTTCCAGTGCCAGCACATCGCGGTTCAATTCGGTCAGGCTTAGCGAGTCGGTCAGTACCAGGCTGTCTTTTTGCGCAATGCCGAGGGCAAACTTGAGGCCGCCATAGCTGAGGGCCACCAGGTTTTGCAGGTTGGTCACCGTGCTGTTCACGTTGTTCAGGTTCACTTTGGTTTTTTCTACATCCAGCTTTTCTATAAAGCCGGAATTGAAAAGCTGTTGCTGATCGGCATACAGTTTCGCCAGTCGGTCGCGGCTTTCCCGGGCAAAACGCAGGCCTTGCTCAGTGACTAGTACGCCATAATAGGTTTGGAGCACATTGCTTTTTACTGAGTCTTCAGCTACCAGCAGTTGATTTTTGTACAGGTCAATAGCCTTTGAGCGGGCCTTGAGGCCTATAAATACATCGGGCTGAAAAAGTAGCTGCTGTACGCCCACGCCTACCTGCGCCTGCCAGGGCACCCCAAAAGCCGCCGGAAAAGTGTTGACTACGCCATCAAAGCGAATGGGATTGCCTTGCGCATCCCGCACATCTTCTTTTTCCAGCACGCCATACACGCTGGGCGAAATAAAGTCGGGGAGTACGGTAACGGGGATAGCGAAATTGCGCTGCAGACCGAGGTTGGCTTTTACCTGTGGGTAGGCAGCGCCGGTTATTTCACGGTTCAGGGCATCTTGCGATTGTACATCTATCTGTGCGTTCAAAATCTCGGTGCGCCGCTTCATGGCCAGGTCCAATGCTTCGCGGGCTGTGAGGCGGTACAGTTGTGGTGTGCTGTCGGATTGTGCATGCAGCGGGCCGCTGGCCAGCAGCAGTGCCATGCATAGCAGCCCCCAGGTGGTGGTTTTCATTATGCAGTCTGTTTTAAGTGTTGCGTTTTGTATTTCTCAATCATTTTCATACCCTTAGCCGATACAATGCCATGCACATAGTGTAGCATAATTTGCATTTGCATTTCTATCAGGCTGAATTTTTCTCGGGGAAATGTCTCCTGTTCAAACGTCATCGAAATGGTGTAGAGGTGCAGCAGGGTGATGATCTCTACATTCATATCGCTTCTGAACAGGCCTTCCTGAATGCCCCGCTCCAGATTTTTGCGGGTTATGTTGTACAAAAAGCTGTGCTTGTGGCTCTCCAGCCGCTTGTACGCTGTTTGGTGGTACTTGTGCAGGTCGTATATCATTACCGGGTTTACACCCTCAAACATGGACTGCAGCATATCCAGGCTCAAAAAGATTTCGTGCACGGCGTTTTCGCTTTCTACGGCTATCACATTGCACTGCACTTCCGAGCGGTTTACCATGTGCTCCAGTACCGCATACACCAGGCTGTCTTTATCGGCATAGTGCTGGTAAAGCGTCTTTTTGCTGATGCCGCAGTGGCCAGCCACATCATCCATCGTAATGCTGCGGATGCCAAACCGGCGGTACAACTCGAAGGCTTTTTCACGAATCAGATCTGCTTGTTCCATATACCATTTCGCCTTAAGGCGGGCAAAACTATGGAAACTTTGAGCACTCCCAAAGTTTCCATCAGGTTAATTTTCCGTTTATCACAGGCGGCTGCTAGGCGGCTGGCCGCTATTTTTGGGGTAGGCAACATGCCGGCCGTGCGCCGGGCTGTCTCCCTTTTTTCTGACCATGCAGTTCAAATTCACCTCCCGCAGCCTTTTTCAATACTTCTTGCAAGGCATCCTGGTGCTGGCGCCGGTGAGCATCACCGTGTACATTGTATATCAACTGTTTACCTGGCTCGATCGGCTTATTCCCGTTTACATCAACCTGTCGGGCGATCCGCAAAAGCCGTTTTACCTGCCCGGGCTGGGCTTTGTGCTGGTCATGGCGGGCATCCTGCTGGTAGGTTGGATCAGCTCGTTTTTTGTGGTAGGTCGCCTGCTCAGCTTTTTCGATCATGCGCTGGAGCGTACGCCGGGTATCAAAACCATTTACTCCTTTGTCAAAGACTTTTCAGAAGCATTTGCCGGCAAAAAGCGCAAGTTTCAGAAGGCCGTATTGGTAAGTGTACTGCAGCCCGATGTGTGGCAGGTGGGCTTTGTGACCAATGAGGACCTGGAGCAGTTTGGCATGCAGGAATTTGTAACCGTGTACGTGCCCAATAGCTACGCCGTGGCGGGTACCCTGTATTTTGTAAAGCAAGATCGCATTCGACTGCTTACCGATGTGGCTGCACCCGATGCGCTGAAGTTTGCCATCAGCGGTGGCGTGGTAGAAGTGGAAGAATAGCACGCCGTAATGCCCCATAAAAAAAGCCTGCATTTCTGCAGGCTTTTTTGTTATCACAAAGCAGTAAACGGCTTCATTAACGGCTCATACTGGCCAAAAACTCGATGTTGTCCTTGGTGCCCCGCATGCGCTTCATCAGGTCGTTCATCGCTTCTTCGGCGTTCATATCGGCCAGGTAGTTTCGCAGCAGGTACATGCGGCTCACTACCTCCCTGTCCAGCAGCAGGTCGTCGCGGCGGGTAGACGAAGCCACCAGGTCGAT
>CANHEC010000394.1 GCA_947459455.1 Chitinophagaceae bacterium | reverse complement strand
GCAGCAATCGGGTTTCGCCACTGTTCAGCACCTGCACATACACCGGCTTTCCCTGCCGCTGGTTGATCGCCGTGATGTCCGACACATACTCTTCCAGCACCTTGGATTCATCAAAATTATCCACGAATTGCACCTTGCGGACGGCGTCGGCCGCCAGTGACAGTTCGTTGCCCGCCTGGTCGCGATAGTGCAATTGGCCGCTGAAAAAATTGATACGGCTGAGTGCCCGGCCAATCAGTTTGTTGTTGGCATCGTACAGCAGCGAAATGCGAAAAGTATCATTAAAAAATGGACTGCCTTTTACATCGTTGTAGGTCACATTTTTCTTGAGCGACTCTGCGCCATACACCATAGCACCGTCGCTGACGGGCTGGCCGGCGGCATTCATCACGGTACCCATTTCAATACGCACCGGCTGTTGGGCATGCAGCAGGGCCGGCGCCGCTATCAGCAGTAGCAGGGCAAATATGCGTGTCATAAGCAGAGGTTGTTTTAAGGCGGACCGCAGCAGGCCAATACAGCAGGCAGGGCATGCTGCTACCATTGGCAGCCCGTGTTGGTTGCCGTACAAGGTACCAAATATTTGCTGCTGCTTATTCATATCCGTACTCCCTTAAAAAAACATCCTGGTCCCGCCAGCGGGGTCTCACTTTTACAAACAATTCCAAAAACACCTTGCGGCCCAAAAACTGCTCGATGGCCTGGCGGCTGCGGGTACCCAGTTCCCGAATCATACTACCCTTTTCGCCTATGATGATGGACTTTTGCGTATCGCGGTGCACAATGATATCGGCCCGTATTTTGGTCAGGGTCGTTTTTTCCTGAAACTCCTGCACCAGCACCGTGCTTTGATAAGGTATCTCCTGGTGATACAGTTCGAATATCTTCTCCCTGATCAGCTCCGATACAAAAAAGCGGGTTGGCAGGTCACTCAGGTCTTCGCTATCGAAAAACGGAGCTCCTTCGGGCACCAGGGCTAGCAGCTGCTGTAGCAGCACATCCAGCCCCTGCCCTTTGAGGGCCGATACCGGGATGACGGCATGGTAGCTACCTGCCTCGGTAAAATGCTGCACGGCAGCCTGCCATACCGCTTCGGGGCAGGCATCGGTTTTGTTTACCAGCAGCAGGGCCGGCACTTTCAGGCGCAACTGCGAAAAAAAAGCCTGCGCTTCCTGCGGCTGTTGGTCGGTAGCATCGTACACCAGCAGGGCCACATCGGCATCTTCCATGGCGTTCTTCACCTGGCGCATCATTTTCTCGTGCAGCTTGTACTGCGGTTCAATAATGCCCGGTGTATCGGAAAAAATGATCTGATAGCCCTCGCTGTTGAGAAATGCCTTGATGCGATGCCGGGTGGTTTGCACCTTGGGACTTACGATCGCCAGCTTTTCGCCCACCAACGCATTCAGCAGGGTGCTTTTGCCGGCATTTGGCTTGCCCAGTATGCTTACAAATCCCGATTGGAATGACATGGCTGGCTTTGGTGGGTGCTAAAATAAAAATGGCTTCCTCGCGGAAGCCTTTTTTGTTGCGAAGGGAGGGATCGAACCTCCGACCTTCGGGTTATGAGCCCGACGAGCTACCGCTGCTCTACTTCGCGATCTCTATTGGGAGTGCAAATGTAGGGGGCGGTGTCATTCGAGCCAAAACTTAATTTCTTTTTTTGATGTCGCTGGCACCCGAGCTGGAAATTTGCTTGATCACCGCACCTCCTTTGTACAGCACATCGCTGGCGCCCGAAGCCACTACCTTCATTTCCTTTTCGGCGGTTATCTGCACATCGCTGGCGCCCGAGGCCTCTATGTCTACAAAATCGGCCCGCAGGTCAAACGCCTTCACATCGCTGGCACCGCTGATGTCTACCCGCAGATTGGTGCACTGGCCACCTACCAAAAAATCGCTGCTGCCCGATCCCGACAATTTCACGTTGCCGGCCTTCAGCACGCCTTTAAAATCGCTGCTGCCACTCAGGTTAATGTCAATATTGTCGGTTTTCAGCTCCCCGTCAATCTTCACATTGCAGGCGCCCGAGGCAGTAATGCGGTACAGTACCGGAGCTGCCACATAGGCCCGCATATACCGCGGCCCCCAATTGGCACCCGAGCGGTTGCCGCTTTTGTAGCCTATATGCAGTACCCCATTGCGCACTTCGGTGGTAATGTTGGCCACATATTGTGCCTCGCTGGCACTTACCGCCACGGCGGTATTGGCACTTTGGGTAAAAACAAGATCGATGGCGCTGCTGACCGAAATGGCGGTAAACGACTCGGTGCTGCGCACTTCCACATTCGGATCTTTGATGGTAGACTGCGCCTGAACAGGCAGCCAGCCCAGCTGTAGGCTCACTGCTATCAACCATACCAGGTACTTCATAGTCTTTTGTTTTGTTTGGGTGTTTGTGTAAAAAATAGGGTAACCGGGGTGTGAGGGGATCAGTAAAGTAAGATAACGATGGTGATACGCCGGTCGGCCGCCAATTGTTACATCCTTGCAAAAGAATTTTCATTTGAAAAGCAGCCCCTACATTTGCGCTGCAATTTTTTTTAGAACGCCCGGGGTGTTTCAGGCGCCAAACCTGAGACTGAGAAATCACCCGTTGAACCTGATCAGGATAATACCTGCGAAGGGAAGGCAGTCAGCCTCTCCATTGGTACACTGTAGTACCGTGCCGCCCCCCATGGGGCAGCATCTGCCAAGGCTGAAACACTTCGGGCAAACTCAAGACTGTGTTGTATGAAACGAGTTTGTCTGCTCCTGAGCATTTTTTTGCCCCTGGGCCTGCTGGCGCAGGTGACCATTGCCGTAAAAAACCAACAAGGCCAGCCCCTGGAGGGTGCCAGCATTGGCATACGCCAGGCCGGTGTAAGCACCAGTACCAATGGCAGCGGCCAGGCCAACCTGCCGGCTATGACCGGCAGCGTACGTCTGCTGTGTAGCTACACGGGCTACCGCACCCTTGATACGAGCCTTACCCTCACAGCCGGCCAATTCATTCAGCTGACGCTGACCGAGCTACCCTCTGCACTGCAGGCGGTAGAGGTACGCGGCCTGCGGGCCGGCACCGATGCCCCCTTTGCCAAAACGGATATCTCCAAATCGACCATCGAAAAAAACAACCTGGGGCAGGACATTCCGTTTTTGCTAAACCAAACACCCAATGTGGTGGTAAACAGTGATGCCGGCAATGGCATTGGCTACACCGGCATCCGCATACGCGGTACCGACGCCAGCCGCATCAATATGACCATCAACGGCATCCCGTACAACGATGCCGAAAGCCAGGGCATCTTTTTTGTAAACCTGCCCGACATGCTGAGCAGTGTGAGCAGCATACAGGTGCAGCGGGGCGTGGGTACCAGCAGCAATGGCGCCGGTGCTTTTGGGGCCACCATGAACTTCAGCACCTTTCAGTACAACCCCGCCGCCTATGCCGAGCTGAACAACAGTGTGGGCAGCTTCAATAG
>CANHEC010000393.1 GCA_947459455.1 Chitinophagaceae bacterium | reverse complement strand
GGGCTTTTCGATAGTGTGCTCATCAACATACAAGCGGTGCGGGTAAAAATTGATACCTGCGACAGCGATGATGATGACGATGACCGCAGCGACGACGACGATGATGACGACGACAGCTGCTATGTATGGCGCACCCTCGCCATCCAGCCGGGCTTTTACGACCTGCTGCGCCTGCGCAATGGTGTAGACACGCTGCTGGCACAAGGCCAGATCCCAAGTGGCGAAATTGAGAAAGTAAAGCTGGTGCTGGGCACCGGGCATTACCTGGTAAAAGACGGCGTTCGCTATCCGCTGAACATGATGCCCGGCCGCCGCAACGAAGTGGAGCTGAAACTGAAGGGCAAAGACTGGGATGATTTTGCGAATGGCCGCCGCCGCATCTGGCTCGATTTTGATGTGGCCCGCTCCATCATCAAGGTCCGCGATGGACAGTTCTTCCTGCTGCCTGTGCTGCGGCCGTTTGTACTGGCCCGCACCGGTGGTATCGAGGGCGAAGTGAAGCCCCGCGATGCGCAAGCGGTGATCAGTGTGTACAACGATAAAGACACGGCCTTTGCCATCCCCGACAAAGACGGCGACTTTAAAGTACGTGGCCTGGCCCCCGGACGCTACTCGGTTTTCTTCAATGCTTCCAACGGCTTCCGCGATACCACGCTGCAAAACATAGAAGTGCGCAGCGGCAAGGATACAGAGCTGCGCCCCATCACGTTGCGCCGCTAATCGATTCCGTGTCTCTTGCATTTTTCTGAACACAAAGCCCCTTGCCGCTGGCAGGGGGCTTTGTGGTTGAAAGCAGGAAAGCCGATGGCGGGGCAGATGGCGGATGGCAGTTGGCAGATGGTGGTTTTGCGGAGTTAGCGCCTCATGGTCCGTCATCCCGAACACAGTGAGGGATCTCATGAGTCGGAGACAAAGTTCAGTTTGCAATTTGCAGTGGGCAGTTTGCAGGGGGGAGAAGAGATGGCAGATGACAGTTGGCAGATGGTGGTTTTGCGGACGTAGCGCCTCGTGGTTCGTCATCCCGAACGCAGTGAGGGATCTCATGAGTCGGAGACGTAGCTGAGTTTGCAGGAAAGTCGGGAAGTCCGAAGACGGGAGATTCTAATTGGTTTGCAATATGCAATTTCCAGTTTGCAGGGCGTCTTGCACCACCAGGTGCCCGGCGCTTGTCTCGGGGAAAAATAAAAGGCGTTGCCAAAGAAATCTGTGTCAATCCGCCCATCCGTGAACATCCGTGTCTCAAAAGGCAGTTGTCAGTTGTCTGGTGTAGGGCAGAAACACCGTGAACATCCGTGTCCCAGGAAGCGGTTGTCAGTAGTCGGTTGTCGGTCGTCTGCTGTTGGGCAAAAAAAATCTCCGCTACGAGCTTGCAGCGGGGACCTTCTCGATCCGGGGAGGCAAATCCTCGTGGTCAGAAAAACAGGTTGCTCAGCAAATTGCCGGCGCCGTTGCCACTGGGTTTCAGCTTCAAAAAGTTGGCAAACTTGGCTGCACCCATAATGGTCTTGAGTTTGCCAAACAGGCCCTGCTGCAGCGGATTGAATTTTTTGAGGTAATCGGTCGGGTTCGATTTGGCCAGGCCCAGGATGTCTTTCTTCTGGCCCAAAAAGCCGGTTACCGCATCCAGGGTGCCTTTCTTTTGGTCGCCACTCAGGCTGAGCTTACTACCCAGCAAATCGGCAATGCCACTGGCGGTTTTGCCCGCATCAGTAAAGCTGGGAGGTGCAATAAAATTTTTGAGTACATCGCCAGTACCAGGCAGCTTTATTTGTGCTACCAATGCAGGCGCAGTGCCAATTGCGAGGCACAACAGCAACAATACTTTCTTCATAAGATAAGTGGGTTGGAAAATGAGCAATGAAATACGGGCATAAATGTAACGGGTAGATGCCATGTCGCCCAAGCCCAATGCCATTGGTTAGCGGCGCATCGACCGCAGCAGGCGCAGCATGGCCATAGTGGCCGCTGCCATCAGCAGGTACAGTAGCAGGTACCGCTTTTGCAGCAGGCTTTCAATAAAAAAATTGGTGATGGCCAGTACACAGAGCAGGGTGCTGCCCAGGCCCAGGGCCAGTAGCAGTGTGGTTTGGCGGCGGGTGAGGGCCGGCTTGGTCGATTGGTGATGCATAGGGTGGTGTTTGTAGGGGTGCTAATCAGATGTCGGCTCCAGCAGGTTCAAGTTAGTACCTGCGCCAATGCCGGTAGGTAGAAGATATCCTAAAATTTAGCACACCCCCCTGTGCAAAAAAAGGCGACTAGCGGCACTGGCGCACCGCTACCCGTATCAGGGGCGCTGCCGACCGCTGCCCAAAGTAGAAGGGAAACCAGCGGCTGGTTTTGAAATTGAAGTAGAAACCGTGCACGCCGCTATCGAAGGTGGCTGCCCTTATCGAAGGGCCATACCGGTCCGATATCCGCACGGTATCGCGGCCATTGGGCATGTGCACATGGGTGCTGGCTTCGTAGCGGTAGGCCGGCCCGGCGTCAAAAAAGTCGATGGCCACCACCAGGCCTTCCGCCGGTAGTGGTATGCGCAGGCTGTCCAGGTCGGCGATGACGGTTTCGCCTCCGTCGGGCTGTACTATCAGCTCTTGCCAGCTCAGGGGCTGGCCGGGTCGCTGGCTGGCACTATCCCATTCCAAAAAGCGCAGCCGAAATGGGGTTTTCATCACCGCCTTTGGTGCGGCCAGGTTATCTATCCAAAAGTGCAGCTGCTGCAGCCAGCCGCGCCGGCCTGCTGCATTGGGCAGGTAGGCAGCCCAGCTCATCAGCAGGGTTTGATCGCCGGCGCTGCCCAGGTAAAAATCGGCCTTCGGGCGCTGGTGGTTTTTCAGCACAGTTGGCTCATAGCTACTGCACGGGTACACGGCCACCGGGCGCAGCGTATCGGGCTGGGGCTGCAGGTACACGGCGCTGGGCTGTTGTAGCACGGTGTCCAGCACCTGGTAGCCGGTGTAGCTAATGCGCCACTGGGGCTGGGCATGCTGCAGCAGGTGAGCGGGCAGCACCAATTGGCCGGCACCATTGGCTACGGCGGCCCAGCCGGTGGGCACGTGTACAATGGTGGCATACGGCAGCGGCTGGCGGCTGACAGCGCTGCGCACCTGTAGCGCCTGGGCGGTACCCCATAAGTGGGCGGTGGCCAGCAGGCCAATGGTCAATAGCATTCGGGCAAGCATGGGCAGGCAATGATGCTGCAAAACAACGGAAAGCAGCGCAGTGTTGGCCCACCCCGACTGCGGCAGGCGCTTAGCTGTCTTGCTCGCCGGCGTATTCCAAAATATCGCCCGGCTGGCAGTTTAGCGCCTTGCAAATGGCCTCCAGCGTACTAAAGCGCACCGCCTTTGCTTTGCCGGTTTTCAGTATCGACAGGTTGGCCAGCGTCAGCCCCACCTTGTCCGCCAGCTCGTTCAGGCTCATCTTGCGGCGGGCCATCATCACATCCAGGTTCACTATAATGGGCATACACT
>CANHEC010000392.1 GCA_947459455.1 Chitinophagaceae bacterium | reverse complement strand
GTTACAGGCCGCTTCTACCGTGCCATTGGCAATGCCAACAAAAAGCGTAGACACGAACAGCGTCCAGAAGCCACCGGCAAAAATGGTGAGCACAATACCAGCCAGGTGGAAAACGAACGCCGCCACCAGCAGCTTCTTCATACCTATTATATCTACCACCATACCGCCGATAATAACGGCCAGGGGGAAGCCCCAAAAAGCGGTGGCAGCAATGGTGGCCAGTTCTTCAGCATTGAGGGCAAACTGCTTCCCCAAATCGTTGAGAATGCCGGCGCGGATACCAAAAGACAAAGAAGTAACAAGTAAGGCAAGACAGCTGGCAACAAACAGCTGTTGCCGGTTGATTCCGTTGGACATGCGAATCGTCGGTTAAAGATGAGTGCTAAAAATATGGATATTTCAATACCAGCCGCCGGCCGCTTTCCACAAAATTCAACGCAAACCTTTGCGGATGACAAGCGTATTATTCTTCTGACGTCAGATGGCAGCGAACGAATCGCTGATTCAACTATTTTTAGCACCCTTATCTAAAAGCAATTGTGTGCCATGGGAGCCATTGAGATCAAAAAGAACAGTAAGCAGTATGATGTGGTGATTGTGGGTTCGGGGGCAGGTGGTGGCATGGCAGCCTATGTGCTGGCCAATGCCGGGCTGAAAGTAGCCCTGCTGGAAGCCGGCCCTAACTACGATCCGGCCAAGAATGTAACCCAACTCAAAAATCCGTGGGAAAGCCTGCGCCGTGGCGCTTCTACCAAGTATCGGCCCTTTGGCGATTTTGATGCCAGCTACTGGGGCTGGGAAATAGATGGCGAGCCCTACACCAAGGCCCAGGGCACCGAATGGGAATGGTGGCGTGCCCGCATGGTGGGCGGCCGTACCAACCACTGGGGCCGCATCTCGCTGCGGTTCGGGCCCAAAGATTTTAAGCGCCGCAGCATTGATGGCCTCGGCGACGACTGGCCCATCGGCTACGACGACGTAAAGCCCTTCTATGACCGGGTAGACCAACTGATCGGCGTATTTGGCACCAACGAAGGCCTGCCCAACGATCCGGATGGTATTTTTCTGCCACCGCCCAAGCCTCGCCTGCACGAACTGTTTTTGAAAAAAGCAGCTGGCAACGCCGGCGTGCCGGTGATTCCCTCCCGCCTGTCTATCCTTACTAAAAAGATCAACGACAAGCGGGGCGCCTGCTTCTTTTGCGCACAATGCAACCGTGGCTGCATGGTGTATGGTGATTTTTCGAGCAGCAGCGTACTGGTAAAGCCAGCGGTAGAAACCGGCAATGTAGACCTGTACGTAAACGCCATGGCCCGCGAAGTGCTGACCAATAAAGAAGGCCTGGCCACCGGCGTGAGCTATGTAGACAAAGAAACCCTGCAGGAATACCAGGTAAATGGCCGCGTAGTGATACTGGCCGCCAGCGCCTGCGAAAGCAGCCGCCTGCTGCTGAACTCCAAATCATCGGCCCACCCCAACGGACTGGCCAACAGCAGTGGCGTGGTAGGCCGCTACCTGCACGATAGCACCGGCGCCGCCATGGGTGGTGTGCTGCCCCAACTGTTCGACCGAAAGCGGTACAACGAAGACGGTGTGGGCGGCATGCACGTATACAGCCCCTGGTGGCTCGATAACAAAAAGCTCGATTTTCCGCGAGGCTACCATATAGAATACTGGGGCGGCATGCAGCAGCCCTCGTACGGCTTTGGCTGGGGCATAGAAAGCATGAATGGCAAGTTTGCCGTAAAGGGCGTGCAAAAAGAAGCCGGCGGATACGGCAAAAGCCTGAAAGAAGACTTCCGCTTCTTTTACGGCGCCGGCGTGGGCATGGCGGGCCGCGGCGAAGCAGTCCCCCGCTTCGACAACTATTGCGAAATAGACCCCAACGTAGTAGACAAGTACGGTATTCCTGTGTTGCGCTTCAATGTAAAGTGGAGCGACTACGAAGTGAAGCAGGCCAAGCACATGAAGGAAACCTTTATGGAGATCATGCACCAGTTGGGCGCTGTCATTACCTGGGGCGCCGACGATGGTCCGCACAACAGCTGGGGCCTCGATGTGCCGGGCAAGATCATTCACGAAGCCGGCACAGCCCGCATGGGTGCCGACCCCAAGAGCAGCGCCCTGAACAAATGGAACCAGGCCCATGATTGTAAAAACCTGTTTGTGGTGGATGGCGCCGCCTTCACCTCGCAGGCCGATAAAAACATTACCTGGACCATTTTGGCCCTTAGCATGCGAGCCAGCGAGTACATCATCAGCGAAATGAAGAAGCAGAACCTGGGGTAATGTGATAATGTGATAATATGAAAATGTGATAATGGGAAGGCAGGAGGTACTTGGCTGATTTGAGGTGTAGTCCCAATGAATGTGATGATGTGATGATGTGATAATGCGATGATGTGATAATGGGAAGGCAGGAGGCACGTGGCTGATTTGAGGTGTAGTCCCAATGAATGTGATGATGTGATGATGTGATAATGCGATGATGTGATAATGGGAAGGCAGGATATACGTTTCAGCATGGAAGGATCTTGCTAAAAGGTGGACTGAACTTGTGAACTTGTGAACTCGTGAACTCGTGAACATTTGAACACTGGAACTCTGGAACTCTCAAACTTTTGAATTCGAAATACAATGGATAGAAGAAAATCATTGAAAGCGCTGGCCCTGGGCTCACTGAGCACCGCCGTGCTGATAGATGCGTGTAAGCCGGCTGATAAAAAAGCTGGCGAAGCCGCCGCCGCACCGGCCCAAACCGGCATCGATCGTTTTAAAGAGGAGAAAGAAAACGACGAACGCCTGCTGAAGGAGAAATTCTTTACCGACCATGAAATGGCCAGCATTGCCATCCTCGCCGACATCATTATTCCGGCCGACGAGGTAAGTGGTAGCGCCACACAGGCTGGTGTGCCGGCCTTTATTGAATTTATAGTAAAAGACATGCCACAGCACCGAACCCCTATGCGGGGCGGACTGCGCTGGCTCGACCTGCATTGTGTGAAAACCTACGGCAAGGCCTTTGCCGAGTGCAGCGAGCAGGATCGCATAGCCGTGGTAGACCAGATAGCCTATCCCAAAAAGGCCAGGCCCGAAATGGCGCAGGGCGTTGCGTTTTTCTCGCTGATGCGCAACCTGACAGCCAGCGGCTTTTACACTTCAGAAATTGGCGTAAAAGACCTGGACTACCAGGGCAATAAACCCAACCAGTGGAATGGCGTACCCGACGAAGTATTGAAACAATACGGCGTGGCCTACTCAGAAAAAGAGCTGAAAGAATGCATCAGTTTTAGCAGCTAAACCCTGCTGGCTGTACGCCCGGCCCCGCTTTAGCGGGTATAATAGTACTGCATTTGCATGCGCTGGTTCTAACCATCGCTCCTATCCATCCATCCATCTCTATCCAATTATCGATTCGCTATGTCAAAAAAATCATCTTCCCGCCGGCACTTCCTGCGCAACGCCGGGCTG
>CANHEC010000391.1 GCA_947459455.1 Chitinophagaceae bacterium | reverse complement strand
TATGACCCATGCATCTACCTGATCTGCCGGCAGGCTTTTCAGGTGCTGCTTAAAATGCTCGTTCTCTTCAAATCGAGTGGTAGCATCGGCAGCCAGCACGTCGTGGTTCAGTTGTAGTTGCAAAAGGCTTGTTTTTTACCCACCAGCGCACTCGCTGTGTGTTGAACACGAAACTAACCAAATTAGTGGTAGTGCGCCCCGAAGGTCGTTACGGCAAATCGGCCAGGCCAATGCGCTGGTGCAAAAAGCGGTCTAAGGCCACCGCCTCTACCATGCACAGGGCCAAATTGCCGGCACTGATGTGGTCGCCCGGTCCGGGTGCTTCGGCAGCCGCCTGGTAGTGGTTGTTGGCATCGGCCGATAGAATGTTGGGCGCACAAACGAAAGTCCAGTCGAGGCCACTGTCTCGCAGGTGCCAGTATGCCTGCTGGTGTTCGCGGCCTACCGGCAAATACTCGGCAGGGTAGGTCGGCCGGTCCATCAGGTATTGTCCGTCGCTGTTTTGCAGTACGCCCAATCCACCCAGCGCCACCATGCGCTGTACACCCGTAGCCAGCATTTGCCCCACTATGTTTTTCATGCCCAGGCTGCGGGCTTTGTCGGTACCGTCAAAGCTGCCGCCCAGCGCCGATAGCACAGCATCGCATCCGTGGATGGCTTCGCGAACGGCTTTCTCATCAAAAATGTAGCCTTTGATTACGTCCAGCTGATCAGATTGCAGGTCGGCATCCAGCAGGTTTTCTACCTGCCGGCCAAAGGCCCGCACCTGCCCTCCTTTGGCCAGGCTGTGAATGAGTAACTGGCGCCCCACCATACCGGTGACGCCAAAGATGCAAACAGTCATAAGACGAGGTTTGCCATGAAGATGAGAAAAAAAAGCTGCCAATGGGCAGCTGTAGAAGCACCTCAGGTGCAGGTTGGCTAAAAGCAGCATCAGGCGGCTGCCTGTTCCAGCAGCTCATCCATGCTGATGCCCATGTGACTTTCGTCGTACACGCATTCGCCGTTTTTGATGAGCAGTACCTGCGGGCTTTCGTGCCATACGCCAAACTGCTCGGCTACCTGGTTCGATAGCTGGCGATGTTGGATCAGGTCGAGCAAATAAAAATCGATGTGGGGAGGCAGGCCGCTCCGCTGCAAGCGCTGCAAGGCCAGGCTGCTGATATTGCAGCGGGTGCTGTGCTTAAAAATGACCTGCGGACGTGCGGCCGACTGTTCAGCTATGGTTTGCAGCTGGTCGGGCGCCTGCAATGAAATCCAACTCATGAGGGCAGTAAGCAATTTTTTAGCGACGGCGCATGGCGGTAGGATCACTTGGGCAACCTACACCACGGCGGGAAGTAGCGCAGGATACAGTGCCCAGCACCAGCGCCAGCAGCATCACGAAAGCAAAAATTTTACGCATACAAAGCTGTTTGAACATTAAAGGTAGGAAAATGGTTCGACAGGAAGCCAAACTGCCTTGCAGCGAAACCGTTTACTTTGCCGCATTCGGCGTTTACTATGCGTATTCATTTCATTTCTATTGGTGGCAGTGTGATGCACCAGCTGGCCCTGGCCTTGCACAAAAAGGGCTACCACATTACTGGCAGCGACGACGAGATTTTTGAGCCGGCAAAAGGCAACCTTGCTGCTGCAGGCCTGCTGCCGGCCGAAATCGGCTGGTTCGAATCGAACATCCATACCGGGCTGGATGCGGTGATATTGGGCATGCATGCCCGGGCCGACAATCCGGAACTATTAAAAGCGCAGTCGCTGGGCCTGCCGGTGTATTCATTTCCCGAATACATCTACCAGGAAAGCAAACAGAAGCAGCGCATAGTAGTAGGTGGTAGCCACGGAAAAACCACCACCACCAGCATGATCATGCATGTGTTGCGGCAGCAGCAGCGGTCTTTCGATTACCTGGTGGGCGCCCGCCTCGAAGGTTTTGAGCAAAGCGTGCAGGTAACAGATGCACCGGTCATTGTGTGCGAAGGCGATGAATACCCGGCCAGCGCCGTGGAGCGGCGGCCCAAGTTTCATTTTCTGTTTCCACATGTGGCCATCATCACCGGCATCGCCTGGGATCATATCAATGTGTTTCCCACCTACGACAACTACCTGGCGCAGTTTCAGATCTACATCAATAAAATTGAGCCGGGTGGTGTGCTCATTTACAATGAGCAGGATGAAGAGGTGCGCAAACTGCTGGCGGTACAAACCCGTACGGATATTCGCTTTCAGCCCTATGGCGTGCCGGCCTACAGCATAGCCAATGGTAAAACGCAGGTGCAGTGGCCCGAGGCCAGTGCTACTCTGCAGGTGTTTGGCGAGCACAACCTGCTGAATATGGAAGCAGCCCGCCTGGCTGTAGCCGAGGTAGGTGTGGGCACTGCTGCCTTTGCCGAAGCCATCAGCAGCTTTAGCGGTGCAGCCCGCCGCCTCGAGTTGCTGTTTGAAAATGCCGAGAGTATTTGCTACCGCGATTTTGCGCATGCGCCCAGCAAAGTGAAAGCCACCATACAAGCGGTACGGCAGCAATACCCGCAGCGGCGCCTGATAGCCCTGCTGGAGCTGCATACTTACAGCAGCCTCAATGCCGCGTTTATGCCGCACTATGCCCATGCCCTTGATGCGGCCGATACGGCAGCGGTGTACTACAGCCACCATGCCATGGCCATCAAGCGCATGCCCGAGCTGCCGGCAGCGGTGGTGCATCATGGTTTTGCCCGCCCCGATTTGGCAGTGATCAACGAAAAGGAGCAACTGCTGAAGTGGGTACAACAGCTGAACCTGCACAACAGTGTAGTGCTGCTGATGAGCAGCGGCACCTACGATGGCCTCGATATGAAGGCGCTGTTGCAACCAGCCACTTAGCGGGCTTGCTGTTTTTCTTTTACCTTCCCCATTCAATATTCAATTTGGCCTGTCAGGCCCGCCCGTTATGAACGTACAACTGAACCGCCCGCTGGCGATCATCGATCTGGAAACGACTGGTACTAATCTTGGTACTGATCGGATAGTAGAAATAGCCATTGTAAAAGTGCAACCCGATGGCAGCCGGCAGGTAAAGCGCAAGCTGATCAATCCGGAAATGCCGATACCACCCGGCGCCTCCGATGTGCACGGCATCACCGATGAAATGGTAAAGGATGCGCCGACTTTTAAGCAGGCGGGCAACGAGATTCGCCAGTTTTTGGAGAGCTGTGACCTGGCAGGCTACAACAGCAACAAGTTTGATATCCCGTTGCTGGTAGAAGAGTTTTTACGGGCAGGACAAGACTTTAAAGTAGATGGCCGACGCTTGCTCGATGTGCAGCGAATTTTTCACCTGATGGAGCCGCGTACCCTGAGTGCCGCTTATAAGTTTTACTGTGGCAAAGAGCTGGAGGGCGCACATGGCGCCGAAGTAGATGCCACCGCTACCTTCGAAGTGCTTGATGCGCAGATAGCCCGCTACCCGCAGTTGGGTACCAGCATCGATACCATTAT
>CANHEC010000390.1 GCA_947459455.1 Chitinophagaceae bacterium | reverse complement strand
TGGCCGAACTGGGCATTCGTGGCAAAGCCAGCCTGTTTGTATTTGGCTTATTAGGCGGCAGCACCCTCGGCATTTTAGCAGCCACCGGGCTGGTATGGCTTATTAACATTATTTTACCCGCAGTGGCGGGAAGTTTGATCTTACTCAGCGTTAAACTATTCAATAAAACGAGCTTCAATCACCCATGACCAGGCACACTCTTTTTGCCATGCTGCTGTTGGCCATCGGTATACCGGCCCATACCAATGCGCCTGCCTGCGATGTTCGTAACAAAGCATTTCGGCACGGCGAACGCATCATCTTTCATGTAAACTATACACTGGCGGGTATTTGGGTGCACGCTGGCAACGTCTCCTTTACCACCACCCTGACGCAACTGAATGGCAAGCCCGCGTACCATGTAGTGGGCGATGGCAGCACCCTGCCCAGCTACGATTGGATATACCGTGTTCGCGACCGCTACGAAACGTACATAGACACTGCTACCCTGCTACCCATGCGCTTCATTCGCAATGTGGATGAGGGCGGCTACAAGATCCACGAAAACGTCAACTTTTACCAGGACAACAAAACCGCCGTTACCAACAAAGGCGCCTTTACCGTACCAGGCTGCGTACAGGATGTGCTGAGCGAAGTATACCTGGCTCGCAATATGAATTTCGATGGCTTGAAACCAGGCGAACAAATCCCGTTCGATCTTTTTTTAGACAACAAGGTGTACCAGATGTACATCCGCTATGTGGGCCGCGAAGTAGTGAAAACACGCTATGGCAAGTTTCGCTGCATCAAGTTCAAGCCACTGCTGCTGAAGGGCTCCATTTTTGAAGGCGGCGAAAAAATGACCGTGTGGGTAACCGACGACGCCAACAGGCTGCCTGTTCGCATTGAGTCGCCCATAACAGTAGGCAGCATCAAGGTAGATATGATGACCTACTACAACCTGCGGCACCCGCTCACGTCACTGATCGATATTCGCTAGGGCTTAGCTACCCCACAATTCGGCCAGCGTGCCGGTAGTACCCGCCCGAATGCCTTTTTCAGTAGCCTGCAGTGTGCAGCAATCATGCACGGCGTCGTGCTCAAAAAACAGGATGTAGTCGCCAGCCAGCGCTTCTTCCAGAAAGCGCTTCTTTTCGTGCAGGGTGGTCAGCGGAAACATATCGTAGCCCATAACATAAGGCAGCGGAATGTGTGCTGTAGCCGGCAGCAGATCGGCCATAAACACGAGGGTCTTCCCGTTGATAGTCACCTGTGGCAGCATCATGGCATCGGTGTGGCCAAAGGCATAGCGTACCGACAAGCCCGGTACATCGTCAAAAGGCACCAGCCCTGTTTCGCTTACGGGCAGCATGCGCAGGCGTCCGCTGTCAGCTATCGGCAGAATATTCTCCTTCAAAAACGAAGCCTTCTCCCGATCGTTGGGTTGCGTAGCCCATTTCCAGTGTCGTTCATTGCTCCAAAACGTGGCGTTTTCAAAGGCAGGCAACAACCGATCGCCCTGCCGTACAATGCTGCCGCCGCAGTGATCAAAGTGAAGATGCGTCAGCAACACATCTGTTATATCGGCGCGGCTAAAGCCATGCCGGGCCAGGCTTTTATCCAGCGTATCATCGCCATTGAGGTAGTAGTGGCCAAAGAATTTTTCATCCTGTTTATCACCCATGCCATTGTCTACCAATATCAGGCGATTACCAGTTTCTATCAGCAGGCAGCGCATGGCCCAGTTGCACAGGTTATTGGCATCGGGAGCTACCAGCCTGCTCCATATTACCTTGGGCACCACGCCAAACATGGCGCCGCCATCCAGTTTGAAATACCCTGCATTTATACTGTACAGTTTCATACGGTGCAAACCTACGCTGCAAAAACATGCCAAGTACCAACCACAGGCTACGCACCAGCCGCCTGCTGCTGCACGTACCGCTGATAGGCCGGCCGGGTATACAGCAGTGCCAGCAACCCCAGCACGAAAAAGCTACCCAGCGCCACAATGCTATTGCGCATGCTGCCTGTTAGTTCCTCGATATATCCGAAACAGAAAATACCGATCACAATGGCCACCTTCTCTGTCACATCGTAAAAACTGAAGAAGGAAGTGGTATCCTGCGTTTCGGGCAGCAGCTTGGAGTAGGTACTACGGCTCATGCTTTGAATACCGCCCATCACCAGGCCCACCAATGCCGCCAGCAAATAAAACTGGGTTTGGCTTTGTACGCCGTAACCGGCAACGCAGATAAATATCCAGACACAGACAGCCAGCAACAGGACCCACCAGTTGCCAATGCGCCTGCTGAGGCGGCTGAACCCCAGAGCGCCCACGATGGCCACCAACTGGATGATGATGATGGTGAGCAATAATTTGGGCTCATCCTCTTCCCGAACGAAAATTTCTTTTTTAGCAAAACCGGCCGCTACCAGCATGGTGGTTTGCACACCCATGCTGTACAGAAAAAAAGACAGCAGAAAACGCTTCAGGGCGGGCATATGTGTCAGCTGCTGCCATACCAACCGCAGTTCGTGAAATCCATGTGTGATCACGTTGGTCCGGCTTTTCCGCTCAGCCCGGCTCAGCAGCGGCATTTTGCGCAGCGTAATCTGGGCAAAGCCAAACCACCAAAGGCCGGTGAGCAAAAACGACAGGCGGGCACCGATGGTCTTATCGGCCTCATCGAGGCCAAACAGCCGGGGCTGCAGTATGATGACGAAGCAAATAATCTGCAGCAGCACACTGCCGATGTAGCCCATGGCAAAGCCGCGGGCACTTACCCGGTCCTGGTCTTCGGGGGCGGCTATATCGGGCAGGTAAGAGTTGTAAAAAACCAAACTGCTCCAATAGCCGAGTGCTGCAATAGAGAAAGCGATGATACCATATTCGATATTATCGCCGCTGAACCAAAACAACGCGATGCAGGCGGCCGACCCCACATAGCAGAACCAGCGCAGCCAAACTTTTTTATTGCGCC
The DNA here is from genome assembly GCA_947459455.1 of Chitinophagaceae bacterium. Lineage (GTDB taxonomy): Bacteria > Bacteroidota > Bacteroidia > Chitinophagales > Chitinophagaceae > Phnomibacter. The sequence goes on along the minus strand of CANHEC010000390.1, from coordinate 512 downwards.
GATAATCGGCAATAGAGCTGAGTATGGGCGAAGTAAGGGCCACCAGTAGAAACACTACCGACAGGGCATAGTCTTGCAACGCCGTATTCACGAACTCTCGTCCGAAAAAACTAACAACGCCCGGCTTTTCGGTATTCAGTTTACTGGTGATGCCTACGTAATACGCAGGAAAAATGGTGGAGGTAATGACGAGGTTGTAGGCGCTATTGGCCCAATCGTACATGGCCCAGGCATTTACCAGCCGCTTATCTGTCTTGATCATGCAATGCGTTTAGCAGCGGAAAAAGTAGGGAAATATTTGTAAGTGGAAGCACCTGAGCAGCCCGGCAGTGCACATCGGGCTTTGCCGTACATTCGCAGGCATGAGCGAAGTACAAAAACCAATCGTTGGATTTAGCTGTGGCGACCTCAATGGCATCGGCATCGAAATCATCATCAAAACCCTGGCCGATTCACGGCTGTTGGAGTTTTGTACGCCGGTGGTATTTGGCAGCAACAAAACGGTGAATTTT
>CANHEC010000389.1 GCA_947459455.1 Chitinophagaceae bacterium | reverse complement strand
GCAGGTCATTGGCAGCTATCAACTGAAAGGGGGTCTTGTCGGATTTGGAGCTATGGCAGGCTGATAAGCAACCTGCAAGCACCACCATGATAATTGTATTTCTGAGTGACGGCATTCTGCTTGTCAGATGAATGAAACAGGTATTCTGCATACGGCAACCAAGAAAAAAGCCCCGCACTCAACGGCGGGGCTTTTTTGAAAAAGGCTGGTCGGGGCTATCAGGCAACAGCCTTGTTGACCAGGTCGGCTGCTTCGCTCAGCAGAATGGCGCTTTGCACCTGCAAGCCGCTTTCGTCTATCAGTTTTTTGGCTTCCTCAGCATTGGTGCCCTGCAGGCGCACAATGATCGGAATCTTGATTTCGCCAATGGTTTTGTAGGCATCAATCACGCCTTGCGCTACCCGGTCGCAGCGTACAATGCCACCAAAGATGTTGATGAGGATGGCCTTTACTTTCGGGTCTTTCAGAATGATGCGGAAACCGGCTTCTACGGTTTGCGCATTGGCGCTGCCGCCTACATCCAAAAAGTTGGCAGGCTCACCGCCGCTCAGTTTGATCATGTCCATGGTAGCCATGGCCAGGCCGGCACCATTTACCATGCAGCCCACGTTGCCGTCCAGCTTGACAAAGTTCAGGTTGTATTGGCCGGCTTCTACTTCGGTCGGGTCTTCTTCGCTTACGTCGCGAAGAGCAGCCAGGTCGGGATGACGCATCAGGGCGTTCTCGTCCAGGTTCATCTTACAGTCTACGGCGATGATCTTGTCGTCGCTGGTCTTAAACAGCGGGTTGATCTCGAGCATGCCGCAGTCGAGGCCCACGTAGGCATTGTACAGGTTGGTTACAAACTTCACGCAGTTTTTAAACGCATCGCCGCTCAGGCCCAGGTTAAAAGCAATCTTGCGAGCCTGAAAGCCCTGCAGGCCACCGCCGGGGTGTACCCACTCTTTGAAGATCTTTTCAGGCGTTTTGTGGGCTACTTCTTCAATGTCCATACCGCCTTCGGTGCTGTACATGATCACGTTTTGCCCCTTGGCACGGTCCAGCAAAATGCTCAGGTAAAACTCCTTCACGGGGTTGGGGCCGGGGTAGTACACATCCTGCGCTACCAGCACCTTGCTTACTTTTTTACCCGCCGGGCCGGTTTGGATGGTCACCAGGGTATGGCCCAAAATGTTGCGGGCAATATTGGTCACGTCTTCGAGGCTTTTGGCCACGGCCACGCCCCGCTGCTCGCTACCTTCTATTTTACCTTTCCCACGGCCGCCGGCGTGTATCTGCGCCTTGATCACCGCAAAACTGTTGTTGGTTTCGGTTTTAATCTGGCGGTAGGCATCTTCGGCTGCCATTACGCTTTCTACTGCATAGCCTTCCTGCACCGGAACTTTGTATTTCTTCAGCAGTTCCTTGGCCTGGTACTCGTGTAAATTCATAGCGTACTCGTTTTTTTAGCCCGGCGAAGATAAGCGCCCCGAGCCATCGAAATCGGGAGTATTTGCGGCCGATTTACCCGGCCAAAACCGCCCGTGTAGGCTATTCCAAGAAAAATTTGCCATTTCGTTCTGGGCGCTATATTTGTTTTAACAATTTTTATTATTGTTGAACCAAAACTGACTGTTGTGGCCTACGAGCAAAACGACAAGAAACCGGATAGTGTGTATAGCAAACGGATCAAAGCCGGTAAACGCAGGACCTACTTTTTTGATGTGAGAGCTACCCGTGGCAACGATTATTTTCTCACCATCACCGAAAGCCGCAAGCGATTCAACGAAGACGGCTACGACCGCCACAAGATTTTTCTGTACAAAGAAGACTTCAATAAGTTCCTCCGCGGGCTGAACGAAGCCGTCGATTTTGTGAAAACCGAGCTGATGCCCAATTTCGATTTCGACGCCTTTAACCACGACGAAGCTGATGAAGAGCATGGCGAGCTGCAGGAAGCACCGGTAGCCGCCGCGGCCCCAGCCCCCAGCCCCGTACAGGCTGCCGATGTGGCCGAAGAGCTGCCGCCGGCCAGCAGCAATGGCCATTCGCTGGAAGATGTAGACAAATGGTAGCCCGCAGGTAGCCTGCAGCGTAATAAAGCAAAACAGCCGCTCCCCAATAGGGTGCGGCTGTTTTTTTATTGGTTGAAAACAATGCCGGGCTGGTGTCTACAACGTCTTCAGGCGGCTAATGGCTGCCTTGGGGTCGGGGGCACGAAACACCGAATTGCCGGCCACCAGCACGGTAGCACCAGCGGCTATCAGATCGGCAGCGTTTTTGTCGCCTACGCCTCCGTCTATTTCAATGTCTACCTGCAAGCCCCGGCTATCGATGAGCTGGCGCAGCTGCCGCACTTTGTGCAGGGTATGCGGTATAAAGGCCTGGCCGCCAAAGCCAGGGTTCACACTCATAAGGCATATCAGGTCTATATCGTGCAGTATATCGTCCAGCAGCGCCACCGGTGTATGCGGGTTGATGGCCACGCCGGCCTTCATGCCCAGGCTTTTGATCTGCTGCACATTGCGGTGCAGGTGGGGGCAGGCCTCCAGGTGAACGGTGAGGATATCGGCACCGGCCGCTTTGAACTGTTCGGCGTAGCGCTCCGGCTCCAAAATCATCAGGTGCACGTCAAACGGCTTGCGGGTGGCCTTGCGCAGGCTTTCAATCACCGGCAGGCCAAAGCTGATGTTGGGTACAAAGCGACCATCCATCACGTCGAGGTGCAGCCAGTCGGCTTCCGATTCGTCAAACATTCGCAATTCGGCTTCGAGCCGGAGGAAATCGGCAGCCAGCAAAGAGGGGGCAATCAGCGCCATGAGACAAAGGCTTGTGGAGGTTGGAAAATAGGCCGCAAATGTAGCAGGAAGCGGCGCCAGCCGGCGGCTCTTTTTTTACTGAAGCCGGTCGAGAGCGGCCTGCGCTTCGGCAATGGCAGGATTGAGCAGCAGGCTGCGCTGGTAGGCTTTGGCGGCCCCGGCTTTGTCGCCGGTGGCTTCGCGGCTTTTGCCCAGCCAGTACCAGGCATCGGCATTTTTGGTGTCGATGTCGGTAAAGGTTTCAAAGCTGCGCACCGCTTCGGCGTAGTTGCCTTCATCATACCAGGTGTAGCCTTTTTCCATGTGGGCTTCGCCAAAGGCATAATCGTATACAATGGTGCTATCGAACCAGCGGCGGGCCTGGCCATACTGCTGGCGGCCGCTGTAGTAAATGCCGCGGATAAAAGCGAGGCCGGTGCGCACCTGCGGGGTGCGAAAAGCCTGCCACACGCTATCGGCAAAGTCCAGGGTGGCGGTATCACCCGCTTCGGCCATGGTATTGGCCAGGCTGAGGTACAGGGTGGGCTCGGCCGGCTGCAGGGCTATGTAGCTGCGGTAGGCGGCCTGAGCGGCGGCGTACTGCTTGCCACTGCGCAGCAGGTCGGCTTTTACCAGCAGGTAAATGCTGTTGTCGGGGCCGGGACGGCGCAGCAGCGTATCGCACCAGGCGGCGGCGCTGGCGTAGT
>CANHEC010000388.1 GCA_947459455.1 Chitinophagaceae bacterium | reverse complement strand
GTTTAAATGATGGGCCACCCACTCTCTGCGGTAGCCATCTTTCATGAACACTTCTTTGAATACCCGCAGCAATGCAAAGGGCACTGATACCGCGATACCGCTTTTGCGCAATTTGAAAGCAGCCATCCGGCCTTTGCCGAACGATTTGAACCAGAAATACAATGGCCAGTTCCTCACCTGCATCGAGAGCAACTGGTATTTACCCAAGCCGGAAGATACCATACAGACAAAGGTAAATGGATGCCGCCACCGATATACAAGTGCCAGTTTATCGCGTAACACTGATGGAAATTTCCACACATTTGCAGCGGTATGCTTCCTGTTTCACTGGTCATCATCGCAAAAAATGAGGCCCACATCATTGGCCAAACGCTGTCGGCGCTGCGCCCGGTGGTGGGCGAGCTGCTGCTGGCCGATACAGGCAGTACCGATGATACCGTGGCGGTGGCCACAGCACATGGGGCTCGTGTCATCCACCTCCCCTGGCAGGGCTTTGGCTGGTGCAAGCAGCAAGCCGCGTTGGCTGCCACGTACGATTGGGTGCTGGCGCTGGACGCCGATGAAGTGCCCGATGCTGATCTGATCGCGGCTTTGCAGCAAATAGATCTGGCTGCTATCGACACGGTGTACCGCTGCCGATTTTTGAGCTACGTAGGCCAGCAGTTGCTGCTACATGGCGAGTGGAAGCCGTTTTACAAGGTGCGGTTGTTTAACCGCCTGCATTGCAACTGGGACGATGCACCAGTGCATGAAAGCATCGTATTGCCGGCAGGCACCCGACAGGCTACCTTGAAAGGCCATATTCTGCACTATAGCAGCCGCAGCCTGCGAGAGTATGCCGATAAAATGACGGCATACGCCCACAACATGGCAGCGAAATATCATGCAGCTGGTAAGCGTCCTTCCTTTTTTAAATTGTATGCCTACTACCCCATCTTGTTTTTTCAAACCTGGGTGCTGAAAGGTGGTTTTCGGGATGGACGACTGGGCTATGCCTGTGCCAAAATAGTAGCACAATATGGCATGCTGAAGTATCATCTGCTGGCCGAAATGCGCAAAGGGCAACTTTGATGGCGGCGCTTAAGGCCTGATCAGCTTGAAGTTTCGAAATTCAAAGGGTCGGATACCGGTTTGCTTTTCCAGCCAGTACAACAGTTGGTCTTTTAGCCCAAATTTTTTGCGACCCGTATCCAGTTGTACCTGCCAGTTTTTAGTGGCTACGCGTTCTTTCATCACAGCGGGATGCGTACCAGTGAAGCGGGCTACCGAGTCGTAGTCGCCTAAAAAATCAAACAAGTCAGCCAGCTCCTGTTGCTCCAGCTGTTCGTCGGTTTGCCAGTAGCGGCCAGCCTCCTTGAACTTTACCGCCATTTGCTCGGGTGTTTTTACCCAGCCATAGTGGTGCAGCGGAGCATCTTTCAGCAGCACCCCGTTCAGCTTCTTACCATTTCGCCTGAAGCCCTGTGCGTCGCGAAAGGAAGTGATGGATTTATCATTTTTAATGATGCGCCCTTCCATGGAGTACCAACGCCGGCTATCGCCCACGTAGTCGAAGCTGGCATAAAAATGCGTGTATGGAAACACCAGCACTTCTACCCGATTATTGTGCTGATACTTGCGGCAAGCTTCCAAAATACTGGCATGGCCTTTTTCATGAATCACTTCATCGGCTTGGATGTAAAAGGCCCAATCAGCCGATGGGTCTATCAGTTGAAATGCCTTGTTGGTTTCCTCGGCCAACACTTCGCCACCACTGCGCAAATGCGGGTTCCACACCGAATGCTCGATTCTGATTTTCGGCGATGCAATGCTGCGGATGAGTTCCTCCGTGTTATCTGTGCTATCGCCCAGCAGCACCAGCATTTCATCTACTACCGGCAGTACCGATTGGATGGCTTCCACCACCGGATAGTCCATCAGCACTGCATTTTTAATGATGGTGAAGCCAACTATTTTCATGTGGTTTGTTTTGTGGCATGAAGCGCTGCTAATACGGCTGCCACGATACTTGTATTGTCCATGCTTAGCAGGCATTTGGGGGTACCGTAGCGGCAGGAATTTTTTACGCAGGGTTCGCAGGGCAGCTGGCCATAGCGGATCAGCGTGCTGCGGTCTTTGTTGTAGGGGGCGGTATTTCGTTCATCGCTGGCACCTTCCAGGGCTACGGTATGCACACCCAGGGCATTGGCCAGGTGCATGGGGCCGCTATCGGTGGTCAGCATCACCGGAGTTTGGCTAAACAGCCCGATGAGGCCGTGCAGATTGGTGGTGCCGGCCAGGTTTTCAACGCCGGTTTTATTGGCCAGCCCATCGTACACAGTGCTTACATGGGGCACCTCTTTGGGGCTGCCCACCAGCAGCAGGCGTGCATCGGTAGCAGCCCGCAATGCATTCAGTACGCTGATGGCCTTTTCTACCGGTAGCCGCCGGGAGTCAGCCTCCGAATTCACATTGACCACCGCTGTGTTGGCCAATCGGCCGCCTTCCTGCCGCAGGTGCACCCGGGTACCTTTCAGTGGCTGGCCGCTGTGTTTTTCCAGCAGGTGCACATACTGATCTACCCTGTGCAGGCCGCTCGGCTTGTTGTAAGCATGGCTCAGCAAAAAGGAGCGCAACTCTTTTCGAAAACCGACCCGTACACGACTGCCGGTGGCTTTCAGCATCCATGCCGATGAAAAGGAGTCGGGCAGGCAGTAAGCCAGATCGTACTGCTGGAATGCCAACTGGCGCCCAAAGCGGGCAGCACCCCGCAGGCCGGGATAACTGGCTTTGTCGAACACGTGCACCTGCCGTATGCCATGAAAGTACTGGCACAATTCGTCGATGCCTTTTTTCACAATTACGTCAATGGCCGCCGTGGGGTACATCCGGTGCAGCTGGTCTACAAAGCCAGCACTCATTACCAAATCGCCCAACCAGTTGGGCAGTCGCACCAATATTTGCATGCTGTCAGCGCAGGCCCGGCTAAGGTTGGCCGCACATTGCTGTAGCGGGGTATTGCCGAACCAATATTTTTGCGCCAAAATAAACAAACCCCCATGACAATGCAGGAATTGATTGGCGCAGCGTGGGCCAACCGCGATTTGCTGAAAGAAGCTACCTACAGTGAGGCGGTGGAAGCTGTAATAGAAGAAGTAGACAAAGGCCGCCTGCGGGTAGCCGCTCCCTCGGCCGATGGCTGGGTGGTAAATGAATGGGTCAAGCAGGCCATCCTCATGTATTTCGCCATCCGCAAAATGGAGACGCACCAACTGCCTCCATTTGAGTTTTACGATAAAATGAAGCTGAAGAGCAATTACGCCGATTTGGGTGTACGGGCGGTACCGCATGCCGTGGCCCGCTACGGTGCGTTTCTGGCTCGCAACGTGGTACTTATGCCTTCGTATGTAAACATTGGTGCTTATGTAGACGAAGGCACCATGGTAGACACCTGGGCTACCGTAGGCAGCTGTGCCCAAATAGGCAAAGGCGTGCACCTGAGCGGT
>CANHEC010000387.1 GCA_947459455.1 Chitinophagaceae bacterium | reverse complement strand
TGTGTGGGCGAAACTGTGCAACTTAGGGCAGCCGGCTACGAACTGTTTAGCTGGACGCCAGCCGCTACGCTGAATAATGCCCGCATACCCAACCCGGTGGCCCGCCCTACCACTACTACTAACTACGTAGTGACCGGTACCGACTCGCTGGGCTGCTTTTCAGATACAGCCATCATTCCGGTGATTGTGTATCCTATTCCGCAAATCGATATTGCAGAGTCCATCATAAGGGGCATTCAGGGATCCTCTGTGCCACTGCGCATCATTGGCTCGCCCGACATCACCCGGTATTTGTGGTCGCCGGCTACTGATCTCAGTTGCATTACCTGCCCCGAGCCTACTGCACAAATTAATCGGCGCATCTCGTACACCCTCACCGTTACCAACAATGGCGGTTGTGTATCGCAGGATGCCATTAGCGTGGAGCCGTTTTGTACTGCATCTACTGTGTTTTTGCCAAACACCTTTTCGCCTAACGGCGATGGCAACAACGATGTGTTTTATCCGCGTGGCGTGGGCGACATCAGCATCAAGAGCCTCCGTATTTTCAACCGTTGGGGCGAATTGATGTACGAACGAAAGGACTTTAAGATAAATGACCCTACAGCAGGATGGAATGGCACCTACAAAGGATCTGCGCTGACGCCCGACGTGTATGTGTATGTAGCCGAAGTGCAATGTGGCAATAATGAACTGTACAGCATGAAGGGCAACGTAACACTACTGAAATAACCGCGGAAGCCAACAAAGTGAAAAAGCTGATGCATAAGAGAAACGGAATATTCTACTTGCTGTTACTGCTGGCGCTGCCTGCAGGACTAATGGCGCAAGATATTCATTTCTCGCAGTTTATGGAAACGCCGTTGTGGCGAAACCCCTCACTGGCTGGTATTTTTCAGGGCGATTTCAGGGCGCAAGGCGTGTATCGTACGCAGTGGGGGAGTGTAACGGTGCCGTATCGAACAGGATCGTTCAATACCGAGTACAAAATGCCGGTAAATGCGAGGCGAGGTGGTAACGATTTTCTGACCATCGGTGCACAGATCACATATGACATGGCCGGCTCTACCAATTTCAAAACAATTCATGTGCTGCCGGCCATTAACTACCATAAATCGCTCAGTGGCAATCGTAATACCTACCTGTCGCTTGGCTTTATGGGAGGATTTGTACAGCGGTCCATCGATCGGTCCAAAATTTCGACCAACAGCCAGTTTGATGGCTCGGGGTATAATCCGATGTTAGACATCAACGAATCATTAGTAAACTACAATCGCAGCTATGGCGATGCATCGGTGGGTTTATCGTTTAACACCGCTCTTAGCGAAGACCAGTACGATAATATGTTCGTAGGTGTCGCTTACCATCACTTCAACAGGCCTTCCAATTCCTTTTACCGCAACCCCGGCATCGAGCTGAATCCGAAATGGGTATACTCAGCCGGAGTAAGGTTCGGTATTTCTGACCTCGCCTACCTTACCTTGTTGGGCGACTATAGTAAGCAGGGCGTATACAATGAATTGTTGTTTGGCGGCATGGTGGGGCACTCTATCACCGGCGCAGCCTTTACCGAGTCTGCGCAAAATTTGCACGTAGGTGCCTTTATCCGTTGGCGGGATGCGATCATACCTGTTATCAAGCTGGATTTGCATCCTTTCTCCATTGCTTTTAGCTACGATATTAACACGTCGCAACTGCGTACTGCCAGTCAGGGGCGCGGCGGGTTCGAACTCTCTATTACGTACCAGCGCTTTTTCGATCGGGACAACAGCACCAAAAATGCGGTACTTTGCCCACGGTTTTAAGAGGCTTTTGTATGTACACGCAGGCTCATTATTCACGATTGTTTTGGTGGCTGCTGGCAGCTTACGCAGTGGTGAACCTGGTGTGGCTGGGCGCTGCACCGGTGTATATACTGGATGAGGTCAAAAATGCCCAGTGTGCCCGTGAAATGTGGGAGGCGGGCAATTGGGTGGTACCTACTTTCAATGGTGAACTGCGCACCGATAAGCCGGTACTGCACTATTGGTTCATGCAGCTCAGCTACTCGCTGTTTGGCGTAGGGGCATGGCAGGCTCGCTTTTTCAGCGCTTTTATGGGTATTGGCACGGTGTTTATCAGTTTTTGGTTTGTGCGCCGGCTGGCCAATGCCGGTTGGGCGTTTTTTACAGCGCTGGTATTGGCGTTGTCCACTCACGTTGTGTTCGAGTTTCGGTTGGCTGTACCCGATCCATACCTTATATTTTTTACCACCCTTGGCATTTTTGCAGGCTATACTTTTCTGCAAGAGCGTAAGATGGGCTGGCTGCTGCTGGCGGCTGCTGCCTTGGCGCTGGCTACGCTGGCCAAAGGTCCAGTGGCGTTGGGCTTGCCCGGTCTTTGCCTGCTGGTGCTGGTGGTCTGGCAGCGGCATTGGTTCGTGTTTACCGATTGGCGGTTGCTGTTAGCTGCAATGCTGTACGCTGCTGTGGCTGCGCCCTGGTACTGGCTGGTGCATCAGGCTACTGATGGCGCTTTTACCCGTGGCTTTTTTCTGGAGCATAATATTGGCCGCTTTAGTGCCGAAATGGAAGGGCACGGTGGTCCATTCATTATTACACCATTGATAGTATTGGTGGGTATGCTGCCTTTTAGCACGCTATTGTGGGTGCTGGTACAGCAGTTGCGCCGGCAGCGCATAGCACCTCTTTTGCAACTGGGGCTGGTGGTGACCCTGGTATACATCATCTTTTTTTCGGTTAGCAGTACCAAACTGCCCAATTATCCTATGCCATGCTATGCTTTTGCAGCCTTGTTATTTGGTTGGGCAGTGCAGCAACTGCTGGATGCTGGCCGCCGCTGGCCTGCTTATGTATGGTGGCTGCAGCTCATACTGGGCTTGCTGCTAAGCATTGGCGCCTATGTGGCGCTGGCGCAAAACAAAGACGTGGCTCCCTGGCGTTGGCTGGCGTTTGGAATGCTGAGCTGGCCGCTGGCTACTGCTATGGCATGGTGGGTATCGGGGCGGCAGGGGCTGAGGCCCGCACTGGCCTGGCTGGCTGCTGGCTGGCTATTGTTCAATGCTTATTTTGTAGCTGTGGCCTACCCGCAGCTGTACAGGCAAAATCCTGTGACACTGTCAGCAGCTACCTGGCAGGCACCGGGCACCCGGCTTTTGGCGTACAAGCAGTTCAATCCGGCATTTCTCTTCAATCATCCGGTGCCTGGGCAGCGGGTGCAGGTGTATACCGATACCGCGGAATTGCGGCAGGCTTTGCAGGCTGGAAAGGGCCGCCCAACCGTGCTGATTACCCGCGAAGAGTACCTGCCCGACCTCCAGGGATTGCCCTGCCAGCCACGGTTCAGGCGGCAAGACTTGTTTGAGTTGCCAACCACAGTATTATTAGTGCCAAATGGCACCCGCTAAATTTGATTTTGCTCGTATTGCTAAATGGCTATTTTTGCTGCCCCTTACAGGGAATTTCGGCCGGTGAGGTGGATGAGTGGCTGA